>VSPN01000021.1 GCA_009775355.1 Muribaculaceae bacterium | reverse complement strand
AAGCACGTGTTTTTATTAATATTTCAGGTGTTTTGAATGATGTTTTTCGGAACATCAAACTGAACACCCTATCAAGTAAAAGAGATAGGGTATGGTGACAAAAATGTTGGTATTGGCCGTGGCAGCACTTGTTCCCATTGCTGCTGTGGACGCGAAAACTTATTTTCAGGATGGAATGAAGTGGGAAATGTGCAAGTCGGGGACGCAGAGTCCGGACCCTATATTCGTGACGGAGACTGTCTCGATCGATGGCGAAATGGACGGAATGAACGCTCGTATAATGACGTGCGGTTATACCGATCCCAGTCAGCCGACAGTCACGTTTTATGTGCGGACGGAGGGTGAACGTGTGTATTGCAGTCCTGTCTCATCCGGAGATTTGGAATGGCATCTTCTGTATGATTTCAGTCTTAAAGCCGGTGAGGGATGTTATGTAGAGAGTCCCTCGGTCAGTTCTTCTGATGGTATCTTCTTCCGGACGTACGTTAAATGCGTGTCGGTGAAAGAAAATGATCCTGAATGGCAGGGCTGGGATACAATCAGGCTTGAAGAATATGACTCGCATGATTGCGGGCGTTTGATCGGATCCGGTATATGGCTCAAGGGTCTTGCCTCCGTGAACGGAGTACTTGATAACAACCGCTTCGACTCAGACGGCGTGTGTTCAAGTCTTGAGTCGGCATCGCTCAAGGGCGAGACTGTCTACAGTCGTACACCATCTTCCGTGACGATGTCCGAATCGGACTATGAGTCGGATATCCAGCCTGAGTATTACTCAATTGACGGTGTGCGACTGAAGGATGAACCGTCTTCTGGAATTTATCTGAAGCGGAAAACTTCGGGCGTCGTGAAGATCGTCAGATAAATCGTCAGATAACACGACATGACAACGCGAAGAACAGGTCAGCCTCCTTAGGCACGTTGAATATACAAGGTTGCGACGTGTCGGGGGGTATGTGATTATTCCGGCTTTAGGTCTACCCACGTGTGGGAATGGCCTGTGGCCGGAATCACTTTGTCGAGCAGGTCGGAGAGGCTCATCGATACGCTGACCGTGTTGACGCACGGATGGCATGCATACGTGCCGGTCTGCTCGAGATCGCGGTCGATGATGAGACGCACCTTGTGCTTCGTGTCGTGGATAAGCCCCATGGGCGACACGGCACCGGGCTGGATGTGCAGAAGTTCCTCCATCTTGTCGGCCGTGGCAAACGAGAGCCGGGCGCATCCCAACTGCGACGAGAGATACTTTGTCTTGAACGGCTTGTCGGCAGGTATCATCAGCAGATAGAAATCGGTCTGCTGTCGGTTGGTCAGAAAAAGATTCTTGAAGACCGGCGCTCCGATCCGGCGTCTCACAGCCTCGCATTCCTCCATGGTGAAGGCGGCCGGATGGCACAGCGTGTGATAGCTTACGCCTGTGCGGTCGAGAAAATCGTATACTGTCACCTCTGCGTCGGTGCGCGACGCGTCTCCGTCGGCGGGGCGTCCGTCATAAAGTGTCGCTCCCTGTAAAATCTGCTCTTCTGTGTCCATTCTTTCTTTTGCTTGAATTCTGAAGATGGCCGGCTGTGGCGGTTTGCGTCTTTGTCGGCCTCGCAAAATTAATATTTTTATGATATGTCTGCGCAATGTGTATACAGTCTGTTAACATTTTTTATGGGATGGAATCTTAATCCATGAAGAGTGTCGGCTGTCATAGATTTCGGCAGACGGAAAAATCCTGCAGCCTGTTGAGTCAGAGACTCAGTTATCCACTATACTTCCCATGCGTGTCATGCAGCTCTGCATGCGCGTTCCGCAGCATTATGAAAATCAGAAACTATCTATTGGCGGGAATGATGGCCGTTCCCGTTACTCTCATGGCAAAAGGCAGTGTCTCCGGCCGGGTCGTAAACAAGGAGACTGGCGATCCGATGGATTTTGTGACCGTGCAGGTCATCGACTCCAGAACCGACAAACCTCTGAATATAAGTGTATCTACCGCAGAGGACGGCTCATTCACTCTTCCTCCGCTGGCTGACGGCTCTTATGTGGTGTGTGTCATGAACATAGGCAGTGTAAATCAGGACCGTCCGGTCACTCTGGCCGGGTCTGACATCGATCTGGGCACTATCCGTCTCGCCGACGATTCTAAAGTGCTCAAGGAGGTTGTGGTCGAGGGGGTACGCAGCCAGATGCGTTTCGAACTCGACCGCAAGGTCTTTCAGGTCGATGCCAACATCGCTTCGGCCGGACAGTCGGCAAGCGAGCTGCTCGAATCAATCCCCTCGGTCGAGGTCGATCAGGACGGAGCTGTCTCTCTCCGGGGCAATGAGTCTGTGACTGTCTGGATCAACGGCAATGAGTCGGGTCTTACAGCCGACAACCGCGCCCAGATTCTCGAGCAGATCCCCGGAGAAAGCATCGACCGGATAGAGGTGATCACCAACCCCTCTGCAAAATACAGTCCGGAGGGAACTGCCGGAATCATCAATATCATACTGAAAAAAGACAGGAGAGGAGGATATTTCGGCAGTGCCGAACTTTCCGCAAACACTCGCGGAGGCGGCAACGCTTCGTTCAATATCAATTACAACACCTCAAAATGGGATACTTACGCGAGTGTGGGGTTCAGGATGCGTCACAACTCGGGCGGAAGTCTGATGCGCCGCTCGTTCGACAACGGCGACTTCACCAACTCCGACGGAAAATCGCGCAATCACGGCAATAACCTCTTTTTCCGTCTCGGGGCCACATATCACCTCACTGACAATGATGATTTCTATCTTAACGGATTCGGAATGTTCGGCCACCGTTGGGGACACACCACCACAGAATTCACTTCCAACATTCCCGGTCAGTGGATAGCCGACACTCAGCTCTCGCGCAATCGGGGAGACAACCGTGGAGCGCACGGAGAGTTCGGTTATACGCATCGCTTCAGCGACGACCATACGATCGATGCCAATGTCAGCTATAACCATTGGGGCGGACCGTCATGGAACTCCTATTCGGAAGATGAGATCTGGCCCGGCGATGCAGAAAATACCTCATATAGAGAACAGTCCATGCCTATCAATGTCAATACCTGGGAGGCAAAGGTCGATTACTCCAACACATTCAGCAGCTATCTGAAACTTGAGGCCGGTTTCAACGGCAAATATTCGCACGAGAATACACCCAATACGACGTGGCGTGGCACATCGCCCGCTGATATGGTTCTTGCATCTGAACTCTACAATCGGTTCATATATACCAACAATGTTTCCGCGCTTTATTTCACCCTGGGTGGAAAAACGGGCAATTTCAGCTATTCAGGCGGTCTTAGAGGTGAGGCCTGGCAGGTGCGCTCGCGTTCGCTCGCATGGGATTACGCTCTCGACACCCCGCAGAGTGTGACAGATGTGCCCGAATACAAGATAAACAGGTTCGCTCTCTTCCCCTCTCTGTATCTGTCGTACGCTCTCCCTCATGACAATGAACTTCAGATCAATTACACGCGTCGTATACGCAGACCCTGGGGAGGTCAGCTCAACTCTTTCCGCGACATATCCGACCCGACTTCGATATCATACGGTAATCCGCAGCTTGACCCGCAGTTTTCGAATTCGTTTGAACTCAATTATCTGAAAAGCTGGACTTATCACATGATATCCGTTTCGGCATATCTGCGTCAGGCTTCCGACGTGATGAACCGTCTGAGCTACATGGACGGAGATGTGATGTATTCCACATGGACCAATGTGTCGAGCCGTGCTGATTCAGGCGTGGAGATCGTGTCGAAGAACCAGCTTTTCTCCGGCTGGCTCGATCTGACCACCACTGTCAACCTCTATAACAACCATATCTCGGCATGGTCATACGTAATGCACGCCGAATCAGGGACTGATATATTGCTGTCAAATAAAAGGCAGGACGCTTTCGCGTGGGACGCGCGCATGATGGCCAATGTCAAGCTGCCGTGGCAGATTGCTTTTCAGGCCACAGGACGCTATTCTTCCGATCATAAGGAGGCGCAGGGATCGCATCAGGGTGGCTGGAGTGTCGATCTCGGACTGAGAAAGACATTCGGCGACTGGTCGGTGTCTCTGAACTGCCGCGACCTTTTTGATTCGCGTAAATGGAAGAACACGAGCATTGGCGACGGCTATGAGCAGTATAACGAGCGTTGGCGCGGAGGTCGTCAGATACGCCTTACGGTGAAATACTCTTTCGGCAATATGAAGGCGAGACGCAACCGCAACACGGAATCCGAACCAATGGACAGTTCCGGTTACGGCGAGGGCGATATTTGATTGGGGCTTACTCTCCGAATTCCTCGTGCAGGCGCATGAAGCGGTCCAGAGTGTCGTCGCCGTGGCGGGCCATTGAGGCCATTACCTTTTCGAGCGGTTTCTCTTCTGTCGGATCGCCCGATTTCGAATAGAATTTGTCTGCGTAGCAGATAAGTCTCTCCTCCGGTGATCGGGGAGTCATGTCGTGCAGCGGGAGTGGCAGGTTCTGCCTGACGATGTCGTCGATGGTAAGGCCCGCTCCGGTGTGACGCTCGCACACGAGCGCGTGGCGGGGGAGTCCCTCGCGGTCAAGTATGGAGCGACCCTCCGTGCCGTGGCAGATATATGGAAGTTTCCCGTGACACAATATGCCGGGAGCGTCGCACCTGAAGATGCCGATGTCGTGGAGCATCGCGGCTTCCTCCACAAACACAAGGTCGAGCGTGCAGTCAAGTCCGCGCTTGCGGGCGCACCGCAGGGCCTTGTCGGCGACAAGCCGGCTATGCACCGTCAACAAGGTGCGCAGCCGGCTTGCGTTTCCGTAGTATTTGTCGATTATGCTTTCGACGCAGGTCATCGGTCGAACTCGATGACTTCGCACCAGTTGTGCGTGTCGGGCTCTGTGCCGTACTGTATGCCGCGAAGCTTGTTGTACAGTTTTGTTGTCACGGGGCCTGCCTCGTTCATGTCGAAGCTGAATGTGCGTCCGTTGTCGATATCGTCGATCTGGCCGATGGGGGTGCATACCGCAGCGGTGCCGCAGTTGCCTACCTCGTCAAACTCCGACAGTTCCTCATAGGGAATGTGGCGCTCCTCGACCTCCATGCCCATGTCGCGGGCAAGCTGGCGGAGGCTCTTGTTGGTGATCGAAGGCAGGATTGTCTCGCTGGCCGGTGTCACATAGGTGTTGCCCTTGATGCCGTAGAAGTTGGCCGCGCCACACTCGTCGAGATACGCTTTCTCTTTTGGGTCGAGATAGAGCATCACCGCGTAGCCCAGGTCATGGGCTTTCTGACCGGCGTTGAGAGAGGCTGCGTAGTTGCCGCCGATCTTGATCGAGCCTGTGCCCTTGGGCGCCACACGGTCATAGTCGCGCGACAGGCATACCTTGGTCGGACGGAAGCCGGCCTTGAAGTAGGGGCCGACGGGTGTCACAAGCATAATGACCATGTATTCCTCAGAGGGGCTGACGCCAATCTTGGCTGATGTGCCGATCTCAAGTGGGCGTATATAGAGTGATGCTCCCGATTCGTAGGGGGGGATGAAGCGTTCGTTGAGTTTTACGACCTTGCGGACCATTTCCTCGAACAGTTCTACGGGCATGGGCTGCATGGAGATGCCTTCGGCACTGCGGATGAAGCGCTTGGCGTTCTCGTCCATGCGGAACACGCGCACCTTGCCGTCAGGACCGCGAAAGGCCTTCAGGCCCTCGAATGATTCCTGTCCGTAGTGAAGACAGCTCGCTGCGATGTGCAGGGGAACGTATTCGGAGTCGCTGACTTCGATCTCGCCCCATTTGCCGTCTTTATATGTGCAGCGTACGTTGTAGTCTGCCTTGACATACCCGAAGGGGAGATTACCCCAGTCTAAATTCGGTGTTTCCATGTGTTTTTGGTGTTAGATATTTTTTAAGTTGTTTCTCTTTGCGGTTCAGACAGCGACCTTGCATGTCAGATCGCCGACCTTGACGATATAGACTCCGTGGGCCGGAAGCTGAAGCTGTGATTTTCCGGCGGAAAGTGTCTCGCTGTTGACGAGGCGTCCCAGAATGGTGAAGACTTTTATCTGCACCGGGTGATTTGCGCTCACTATGATGATGCCGCTCGAAGTCCTGATCTCTAAATCGGTATCCCTGGCCACCTGCTTGGCGTCTGACTTCTCGGTCTTGACGGGCTCCCAGCCTTTGGGGGCGGCATGAGCGGGCAGAACCGCCGCCGCTGAGGCGGCGAGGACTGTGATCGCCAGATATGTCTTCAACCGGTCAAGCATCTTCGCCTTTATTTCTTTCAATTCGTAAAATTACAAAAATCTTTTTATTTATACACGTTATTTGACAAAAAAATCCCCGCAAGGATTACTTGCGGGGATTTTATCTTTGTCAAGGTGCCGACACACTCTTCGGTGTGTCTTGCGAAGCGCTTTTTCAGCCCTTCTTCTCCTCTTTCTGCATCTGCTCCTTGAGAGCCTGGAGTGCGCCGAGGTCGCCGAGAGTTGTCTTCTCGATGGCGGGTGCGGCTACAGTCTCGGTTGCCTGACGCTTCTCTGCGCGGCGGCCTGCGTTCTGGGCGCGGCGCTCCGCTTTGTTGGCGTCTTCAGCGATGCGGCTGTGGCTGAGGATGATGCGCTTGTTGTCTTTGTTGAATTCGATTACCTTGAATTCGAGCTCGTCGCCGAGTTTCGCCTGCGAGCCGTCCTCTTTTACGAGGTGCTTGGGAGTTGCGAAACCCTCTACTCCGTGCTCAAGGCTGATCACTGCACCCTTGTCGAGAACCTCGATCACCTTGCCCTGATGGATCGAACCCACTGTGAAGATGGTCTCGAATACATCCCAGGGATTGTCTTCAAGCTGCTTGTGGCCGAGGCTGAGACGGCGGTTGTCCTTGTCGATCTCGAGAACCTGAACCTCGATGTCGTTGCCCACCTGAGTGAACTCGCTGGGGTGTTTGATCTTCTTGGTCCAGCTGAGGTCGGAGATGTGGATAAGGCCGTCTACGCCCTCCTCGATCTCGACAAACACGCCGAAGTGAGTGAAGTTGCGAACTTTTGCAGTGTGGCGGCTGCCGATGGCATATTTCTCCTCGATGTTCTCCCAGGGATCTTTCTTGAGCTGCTTCAGACCGAGGCTCATCTTGCGCTCGTCGCGGTCGAGTGTCAGGATGACTGCCTCTACCTCGTCGCCTGCCTTCAGGAAGTCCTGTGCGCTGCGGAGGTGCTGGCTCCAGCTCATCTCGCTGACGTGGATAAGACCCTCTACGCCGGGCTGTACCTCTACGAACGCGCCGTAGTCGGCCATAACCACTACGCGGCCCTTGATGTGGTCGCCAACCTTGAGGTTCTGATCCAGATTGTCCCAGGGATGGGGCATGAGCTGCTTGATGCCGAGTGCGATGCGCTTCTTCTCGTTGTCGAAGTCGATGATGACAACCTTGATGTCCTGATCGAGTTTGACAACTTCGTGCGGATCAGACACGCGACCCCAGCTGAGGTCGGTGATGTGAACGAGTCCGTCTACGCCGCCGAGATCGACAAACACACCGTAGTTGGTGATGTTCTTGACCTTGCCCTCAAGCACCTGACCTTTCTCGAGCTTCGAGATGATCTCTTTCTTCTGCTGCTCGAGCTCGGCCTCGATAAGTGCCTTGTGGCTGACGACAACGTTCTTGTATTCCTGGTTGATCTTGACAACCTTGAACTCCATGGTCTTGCCGACAAACACATCGTAGTCGCGGATGGGACGCACGTCGATCTGCGATCCGGGAAGGAACGCCTCGATGCCGAACACGTCCACGATCATGCCGCCTTTGGTGCGGCTCTTGACGTAGCCCTTGATGACCTCGTCGTTCTGGAGAGCCTCGTTGACACGGTCCCAGCTGCGGGTCTGACATGCTTTCTTGTGGCTCAGACGGAGCTGGCCGTTCTTGTCTTCGAGTGTCTCGATATAGACCTCAACCTCGTCTCCCTCCTTGAGGTCGGGATTGTAGCGGAACTCGCTGACGGGGATGATCGCGTCCGACTTCATGCCGATATCAACTCGCACCTCGCGCTTGCTGATCGACTTCACGATGCCGGTTACCACTTCATTTTCTTTCGCTGTCTTGAGAGACTCGTCATAGGTGTTCATCAACTCCTCACGGCTCTTTTCGGCAACGCTTGAGCCACTTTCGTAGCTCTCCCAATCGAAGTCTTCGATCGGGCTTTGAACTTTTGATTCAGTCATTAAAAAAGTTAATAATTGGGTTAGTAAATCTCTCCTTACGGCACGCTTTGCCATAAGCGTCACAAAATTAGAACATTATTTGTTCATTTCCAAATGTTTTTGAATTTTATTCAGGATTTTTTTAATTTTTCGTCGATTTTGTGTTACTTTGCATTATTCATTATTATGACATTATGAAAAGAAAATTCTTACCTATGATGTTTGTGGCGGCTTCCATGTTCCTGGCCGCCTGCGCTCCGAGTCCTTCTGAAGTCGCGACCAAGATCCAGGAACACAAGGAACTGACCAAAGAAGATTACAGCGTGGCCGCCGACTATATGCTCAAGGCCATGGAGGAAGTTTCGGATTCGATCTCGGCTTACGAGAACGACCGCGAAAAGCTTGTGGAGTGCTTCAAGTCGATGATGGGCCGCTACGAGGACGGCAATACAATTTTCTATGCTCTCTCGCAGACCGATCCGGCTTCGCTCGACGAGGAGACCCGAAAGGTCTACGAGAAGGCCATGGCTCTCCAGGAGGAAAACGCGCGTCGGTTCGCTGCGGCGATGGGATACTCCGGCACTGTGCTTGATCCTGACCACAGCAAAGAGGCTGCCGAAGATTCTGCTGCATCGGCTCCGGTCATTGCCGCCGGCGATTCTGTGGCGGTGCTTAAGGCAGACTGATCCTGACCACGCCCTTATGACATGACTGCCGCGCCCGGAACTATCCGTACGCGGCAGGTTTTTATAAGATTATGGTATGAGTCTGATTCCTTATTTGTATCTCGCCCACTTGACGATCTCGAGCAGGGTCGGTTTCTTGCCATACATGAAGATGCCTACGCGGTATATCTTGCCGCAGAGCCAGATCATGAAGATGAAGGCCACATAGAGAATAAGAAGCGAGAGCGCGATCTCCCAGCCCGGCACGCCGTAGGGAAGCCGGGCCATCATGGCCATGGGCGATGTGAAGGGTATGACCGAGATCCAGAAAGCGAGCGTCGAGCCGGGATCGTTCATTATCGCCATAGAGCCGATGATGCCGATTATTACAGGCATTGTCGCTATCGACGAAAGCTGGCTGGCGTCCTGCACGTTGCTTACCGCCGATCCGATCGCCGCGTAGATTGAGGCGTAGAAAAGGAAACCGCCGATAAAGAAGAGTAGCGTGTAGATAAGCAGCGAGATCAGGAAGCCCGGTTCGGTGAACTGTGATATGGCTCCGGCGATCTCGACAGGCACGTCGTCGCCAAGTGTCTCGGGCGTCAGGAACGGGGTCGCGACCGCGGTGGCGGTGCCGATCAGGAGAGCCCATATGAGTATCTGGGTGATCGCCACGAGACCCACGCCTGTGATCTTGCCGAGCATAAGCTGGAACGGCTTGACCGACGAGACGACTATCTCGAGAACGCGGTTGTTTTTCTCCTCTATTATCGAGGTCATGACCATCTGGCCGTAGATTATGATGAACATGTAGAGCATCATGTCCATGGCAAGCGCGAGGAAGTAGGAGAATTCCGATGATGTCTCGGTGTCTTTTTCCTGATCGATGCGGACGGTGCTCATGCGCACGTCGGCCTGCACGTCGGCCAGAATCTTCTTGATGTCAGGTATGTTGTAGCTTTCGAGACGCGCGTCTTCGATTGCGTTTCTGAGCTGGCCGGTGATGTAGGCGTCTGTCATCATCGACACCGATCCGCGCGACAGGAGCGTGATGCCGTGCGTCGGGTCGTCGATGGCGCCGCTGCCGATCACCAGTATAGCCTCATTCCCTTCGTCGGCACGGAGTGAATCGACGGGGAGGGAGGCCGGCACGAATGTTATCTCGTCGTTGCCCGAGAGGCGGGCGGCGAGTGCGCCAGTGTTGTCGACCACCTGCACGGTTTTCTGCTCCGATTTGCCGAGCAGCATGAACAGTGCGGGTGCGGCCATAAGTGCGATCATCAGCACCGGCACGAGGATTGTGCTTATTATAAAACTTTTGCGCTTAACTCTCTCGAAGTATTCGCGCCCGATCACAAGACCTAATGAATTTGCCATTTTTTTTGTGGTGTTTCGGTTAGACTGTCTTTGTTTCAACTGCGGGGGCGCTCTGTCGCGCTCCGGTCTCGCTTGCCTTGACGGCCGATACGAATATGTCGTCCATCGACGGTATGACCTGCTCGAACGAGCATATGTCGGCTGTCCGGTTCAGGGCTTCTATGAGGTCGCGTTTGGTCGCCGACGGCCCGAGGGTGAAAAGCATCGACCTGTTGCCGAGTCTGTCGGATTCGCAGACCGATGCCTCGGCTCCGATGCGTTCGGCGGCCTCGATCATGCGGGCCGGATCTCCGTCGTAGGTGATGCGGTAGCGGTTGTTGGCGAATCGCTCGCGGATGTCGCGCACGGATCCCGAAAGAATGTTGTGCGAGCGGTTGATGAGCGTGATATTGTCGCAGAGTTCCTCTACGCTCCCCATGTTGTGGGTGGAGAAGATTATGGTCGAGCCTTCGTCGCGCAGTTTCAGTATCTCGCGCTTGAGTATGCCGGCGTTGATGGGATCGAAGCCTGAGAACGGTTCGTCGAATATCAGCAGCTCGGGGCGGTGGAGCACGGTGACGATAAACTGCACTTTCTGCGCCATGCCTTTCGAGAGTTCCTCGACCTTGCGGTTCCACCAGTCGGAGATCTCAAGCCGGTCGAACCATTCCCTGAGCCTCGATGTGGCCTCCGCTTTCGAGAGACCTTTCAGGCGTGCGAAAAAGAGGGCCTGTTCGCCGACTTTCATTTTTTTGTATAGGCCGCGTTCCTCCGGCAGGTAGCCGATATTGCTGACATCGTCGGCAGTGAGCCGGTGGCCGTTGAAGGTCACGGTGCCGCAGTCGGGAGCGGTGATGTGGTTGATGATGCGTATGAGTGTGGTCTTGCCGGCGCCGTTGGGTCCGAGAAGTCCGTAGATTTTGCCCCGGGGTACCTCGATCGACACGTCGTCGAGTGCCTTGTGGCCGGTGAAGCTTTTGGATATGTGTTCCGCTTTAAGTATGTTGTCGGTGTCCATATGATTGTTGTCGGAGTGGTTTGTTACTGTTTTATTTGATCCGGCTGACCAGATCCTCTTTTGATATGCCGAGTCTCCGCATCTCTTCGAGAAGAGCCGGAAGAGTCACTTCGTAGAACTCTCGTCTGCGCGCGTCGGTCACTTTGGCCGCCGCGTCGGGGTGAAGCATGAAGCCCATGCCTCGCCGCGACTCGATTACCTCCATGTCCTGCAGGTCTTCCATGGCCTTGAGCACGGTGCGGGTGTTGACCCCCATCTCGGCGGCAAGCTCGCGCACGGAGGGGATTCTTCCGCCCGGTGTCCAGCTCCCGTCGATGATGCGGTTGAAGGAGTAGTCGACGATCTGTCGGTAGATCGGCTTGTTGTCGCTGAATTCCATCACAGGTTGCGTTGTTTCAGATCGCGGTAGATTAGCCACAGCATGACGATGACGTATATGCCGAGTATTGTCAGCATTGTGGCGAGATATGGGGTGTTCTCGGTCATCGCGTTTATCATCATCTGCTGGCTCTGTGCGCTGATCTGGTGTTTGTCGTTGGCGTTGATACCGTCGATAAAGCCGCTTTTCACCACTGTCGCTATGCCATAGACGGCACCCATGATTCCGACAGCGACTTTGACGGCGAACACGCCGAGCACTCCTTTTATTATACGGCTTGTGCCGCAGTGGATCATGGCATACAGACATGTCAGTATGGCGCTCGACGCACACAGGATATTGAGTGTCCTCAACAAGGGAGCAACCGTGAACTGCATGGCGTTGATCTCATTTAGCATCGGACTCTGTATGGCCGGTATCTCCATGTAAAGACGGCAGGCGGCAAGCGGAAGCAGGTAGACCGAGGCGGGTATCACGATGATGAAATATATAAGGTAGAATATATATTTTTCGGAGGCTCTGGCCGGTATGAGACGCTCCACGATCCGGTGGTCGCCCCACTTGGCGAGCATTATGGGAGCGAAATCGGCAAGCAGCGGTATGCATGCCCATATGGTTGTGTAGAGTCCTAACTGTGCCACTTCTCCTGACGGGAGGAGAATCAGTATGGCGAACAGCAGCGAGACTGCAAGATAACAGATCAGCTGTCGGCCGGTGTAGGGACTGTAGTATGCGGCTATGGCGGCTACGCGTTTCCATGAGAAACTGTCGGGCAGTGTGGCGGTGATTGAGTTCCGGTTCATGATTCTGTTTTTCGTAAGGTTTCAAGTATGCGGTCGCGTTGTGGAGAGTGCAGTGCCGAGTAGAGCAGCCGCCAGTCCACACGTGTCGGTTCCTCATCTTCCGATGCCGGGGTGATGCCGAGCACGCGTCCTATCTGTATCTCGGAGTATATCTCTTCGGGATCAGGCACGCGGCCTACCCTGAAGGCGAGTCTGGCCGATATGGCCTCCTCGGTGGCGGCGAAGAGCAGTCTTGACCTTGTGATCATCACGGCTCCGTCGAAAAGAGTGTCGAGTTCGGTCACGGTGTGTGTGGCGACGATCACGGTCTGACGGTCGTCGAGGTTGTTGGCGAGCAGACGGCGCAGTATCTCCTTGCTCTGTATGTCGAGTGCGTTGGTGGGTTCGTCGAGAAGAAGAACCTCGGTCCCGAGTGCGAGCGCGTATGAGAGCTGGGCTTTTTTACGGTTGCCGAGCGACAGCGATTTCATCGGTTCGTCGCCGGTGAGGCCGAATGCCATAAGGTTGGATATGAACGCCTCCTGCGAGAAGCCGGGGTAGAACCGAGAGTGCATGTCGGCGAAGTCGCGGATCGTCTTGCCCGGAAATTTCATGTTCTCTTCAAGAAGGAAAGCGCGTCTTATCTCCGAAGGGTTGTCGGAGGCGGCCGGCGTACCGTCGATGAGGCATTCTCCTTCGGTGGGCCGTGATATTCCGGCGATAAGGTGGAGCAGGGTGGTCTTGCCCGCTCCGTTTTCTCCGGCAAGAAGGTGGATCCCCGGCGGAATAATGGCGGTCACGCCGCTCAGTGCCGGAGCTCCCTTCCTGCTGTATGAGAAACCTGTGTCTTTGAGTTCGATCATGATTGGGTGGTTATGGTGTTGCTGTGTGGCTGGATTTGCTAGTCTGGTTTGTCACGTTTATCTTACGGCGGTCACTTTGAAACCGGCCTTGCGGAGTCCGGCGATCACGCCCCGTTCGCCCGGCAGGTGTCCGGCGCCGACAACGACCATGATCGATTCCTCGGGCATCTCTTCGGCGAGTTGTGCCACCCAGCGGTCATTGCGCGAGTAGATCATCTTCTCGGCTGCCTGAGCGTCGTCGTTCTCCATGACGAGCATCATGTCGAGTATGCGGTCTATGTCGTGTGCGAGGTAGGCTTTCGACAGTTCGATCGCCCGCTTCTCCTCACCTTCGGCGTCGGAGATGGTCTTCATCAGTCCTTCGGCCTGTTCCGATATGGGGCGGTTGTAGAGCATGTCCATCTGAAATGCCATGCTTTCGAGACCGCCGACCGGCTTGCCGAGTTCGCGGGCGCGGTTCTGCATGGTCATGTCGATTCCCTCAAGCGGATTGAGTTCGGGAAGCACTTTCTGCGACATCATGACCGCCAGTTGGGCGGCGATAACAGAGGGTTTGAACGGATAAAAGCCTTCCACAGGCATCATGCCGCCTGAATATTCGTTCCATACAGTCCGGAGCGAGTCGAGCTGCGGTGCGGTCAGGATCTTGTCGAGAGTGCTGTCGGCAGGTGCCACAAGGTTCTGCTGCATGGCTGCCATAGCGATGGGATCCGTCATCTGCGACATGTCGATCTCTCCGTATAGCCGGTCAACTCCGGCCAGAATCGCGGGCAACTGTTCGATCGAGTCTACCACCGAGAGGGGAGCGAAGTGATGTGTGCCGAGAAGGTAGCTGACTTTGTCTGATCCATCCTTCTCCACTTTGTAAAGGATCTGGGCCTGGGCTCCGAATGCGAGGCCGAGTGTAAGAGCCGCTGAGGCAAGTATCGTTCTGATCTTTTTCATGACTTATAGGTATGATTGTTTATTTGCTTATTGATTGAATATCAACGTTTATTATGAATTGTTGTGGTGTTGTAGTGGATTACAACGCTGCAAAACTACAACAATTTTTTTTGAATCGCAAAATTGTTAACAAATATTAACAGATTATTTTGTCATCTCGAAGCTTTTTACTAATTTTGCCGCCGTAAATAACATTATAGCACACTGATAAAAAACGATTTCTTCCGGGCATGAGAGCACACGCAGCCCGGGTCATAAAACAAGCTAACATGTCAATAATCAGTAAACCGGACTTTCATCCCGCGTTTGTGACGGCGATGAAAGGCTATTCATTTTCAAAATTCAAGCAGGATCTCACGGCTGGACTTGTGGTGGGCATCATTGCCATTCCTCTGGCCATAGCGTTCGCGATAGCGAGCGGTGTCACTCCGGCGGTCGGTCTTGTCACAGCCATAGTCGGAGGCTTTCTTGTCTCCGCTTTCGGCGGCAACACTGTCCAGATCGGAGGCCCCACGGGAGCCTTCATCGTGATCATCTACAATATCATCGCACAGTATGGTCTCGAAGGACTCGCGCTTGCCACATTCATGGCCGGATGCATCCTTGTGCTGCTCGGACTTTTCCGGCTCGGAACGGTCATAAAGTTCATACCATATCCTATCGTGGTGGGTTTCACGGCCGGTATCGCGGTGACTATCTTCTCTACACAGATGCCTGATTTCTTCGGACTCACGATCGATGAGAAAGTGCCCGGCGACTTCATAGGCAAATGGGGGGTATATCTCAGGCATTTTTCTACGGCCGACATGGCCACGGCCATAGTCGGTCTGCTTTCGCTGGCCATAATAATCATCACGCCCAAGATCTCCAAACGCATTCCCGGCGCGCTGACTGCTATAGTGACCGTGACGCTTGTACTCTGGATCGCACGCGAGTATTTCGGCGTGGTCGGCGTGCAGACCATTGGCGACCGTTTCGGGATCATCAGCACCGAACTGCCGCGTCCGCAGATGATCGGATTCGACATGAAGTCGGTCAACCTTCTTCTTCCCTCGGCATTCACGATCGCGATGCTCGGCGCGATAGAGTCGTTGCTTTCGGCCACGGTGGTCGACGGTGTGACAGGCGGACGCACCAATTCCAATACTGAGCTTATCGGTCAGGGCATAGCCAACATCACCGTGCCACTGTTTGGAGGTATTCCGGTGACCGGCGCGATAGCGCGCACCATGGCCAACATCACTAATGGCGGACGCACTCCGGTGGCAGGCATAGTGCACGCCCTTGTGCTGACAGCCACATTTCTTTTCGCAATGCCCCTTATCAGCCTTGTGCCGATGTCGTGTCTCGCTGCGGTGCTCATCATGGTGAGCTACAATATGAGCGGATGGCGAACCATAAAGGGTATGGTCAACAATCCTAAGGGCGATGTCTGGGTGCTTGTGGTGACGTTCCTGCTTACTGTGGTTTTCGACCTTACGATCGCAATTGAGATAGGCATGCTTCTCGCAGTCGTGGTCTTCCTGCGCCGTGTGTCGGAGAACACTACCATAAAGGTATATGGCGACCAGCTTGACGCCGCCGATTCCGACATGACGCAACATGAGGTGCTCGATCTTGAGCCTGGGGTGTCGGTCTATGAGATCGACGGCCCATTCTTCTTCGGTGCCGCCACAAAATTTGACGAGATGATGCGCGTGTCGACTTCAGTCGTGCCTTATGTCAGGATAATCCGTATGCGGAGGGTGCCTTTCATCGACTCCACAGGGCTTCACAACCTGCACATCCTTATCGAGTCGTCGCACAAGGAGGGCATCATGGTGGTGCTGTCGGGTGTGCGCGACAATGTCCGCGACGCGCTTCACCGCTCGCATATCGACTTGCTGATCGACCGTGGCCATATTTGCGACCATATATCTAAGGCTGTGGTAGTGGCCAACGAGCTGGCAGTAAGACGCCGCATGCTTGAAGATGCCGCAATGGCCGCGGAGTGATCGCGGCAGGTCAATTTTTATACGTGACTAATCTCCGCTGACGAGGGTGCTGATGATTTTCGGGTAGTGGATGCTTTCGAGAGTGTGGATTTTTCTTTCCACATCGTCGGGAGTGTCTGTAGTGTCAAGATCGACACGGGCCTGAAATATTATCGCGCCCTCGTCGCAGTTTTCGCTCACATGGTGAACGGTTATGCCTGTCTCACGTTCTCCTGCCTGTACCACGGCTTCATGTATATGACGGCCATACATGCCTTTGCCGCCGTAGCGGGGCAGGAGCGAAGGGTGTATGTTGACTATCTTTCCACTGTACCTTGTGATAAGAAAAGATGGAATCATGAGAAGAAAGCCGGCCAGCACTATGAAGTCTATGCCGTATTTCTCCATAATTCTCATGAATTCGGCCTCGTCATTGAGCTGGGCCCGTGTTATGGTCTCAGCGGGGACGCCGAGCGCGGCTGCGCGGGCAAGCACCGGCGCTTCCGGTCGGTTGCAGACCACGAGAGCGACTTCGGCTGTGCCTCCGTGAACTGACGAAGGATCATTGAAATATCTGATGATGTTCTCTGCATTCGAACCGTTGCCTGAGGCGAAAACGGCGATTTTGGCTATGTGCGGATTTTCCTTCATGGCGTGAAATTAATACTTTCCCGCGAATAAATCAAACCGACTGCCGTTTTACATTCGACACCAACCATAATCGCAAGCTGCTCCATATGCGCCCCTCACTACAGTTCATTCATGAACGGTTCGACTTTTTCAACAAGCTTGTTTTCGACGGCCGGCTTCCGCAGATACGCATCCGCATATCGTCGTCGGTGCGTACTTACGGCTCGCTCAGGCATCCCCGGATGTTCAGGTCAGCACCGAAGGCGTCGGATTTCACACTCTCGGTCAGCAACCGCCTCGATCTTGACCGCACGGTGATCGAAGACACGCTGATCCACGAGATGATCCACCTCTATATTCTCTATTTCCGCATAGAGGACACATCGGCCCACGGGCCGGAGTTTCGCAGAATGATGAATGAGATAAATTCGCTCCACGGGCGCAATATCACCGTCTCGCGGCGCGTCGAAAGCGCGGAGCGAGCCACCGACCGTGTGGTCAGACCGCGTCTGGTGATTGTTTCAGAACTGGCCGGAGGCGAAAGTGCCGTCACTGTATGCTCTCCCCGCAGTGCAGCGAGATTTGCGGAGATTCTGCAGAGCAACAGCCGGATCAGGAAATGGCATATCTATCTCTCGGCAGATCCCGTCTTCGCCGCTTATCCGTTGTCGCGCAAACTCAGGTTCTACAGGATCGCGCCCGACGAACTTGCTCGCGTGCTCAGAAATGCCAGACATGTGGTCTATGACGGAAAATTCAGAATCGACGGTGGTAACGACGGCGGAGACTGTGAATAAATGTCAATAAATTCGGTCAGGATTTTGCTGTTTGTGCAATAATAGATAACTTTGTATCGTGAAGTCGTGCCGCGTGGCTGTAGGCTGCGTGCGGCGACATATCGAATCTGAATTGAGACAACTGATAATCTACATATTGTGTGCCGTCCTTATCGGCATTGCATATTCTCAGAACGTCGGGCATGTTCCCCGTCTCCAGGAACATGAAGCCAGTGACACCGTCGTGACGGCGGTGCCGGAGGAGGCGCGTGTCGCAGCTGAAGCCGGAGCTCTGCGTGGCGAGGATGATTTTTCGCTTGCTGGCGAGCCGGATTCAATATTGGCCGACACCGCGAGGACTGCGATTTCACGCATTGACCGGTCGAAGGTCGATATAGAGACGGCAGTCTCTTTCTCAGCAAAAGATTCGCTTGTGCTCGAAGGTCTCAACAATGCGTATCTTTACGGTGACGGCACAGTCGAATATCAGGATTTCAAGCTTAACTCGGCTGAGATCCGCATGGAACTCGACAGCAGCACGGTCTATGCCGCCGGAGTCGTGGATACCGCCGGTGTCGCGCAGGGTCGCCCCGTGTTCAAGGACAAGTCGGGCGAATATGAGTCCGAGACGATGAAATATAACTTCAAGACAGAGCGCGGATACATAACCGGAGTCATCACCGAGCAGGACGAGGGCTTCCTTCAGGGAGGCCGTGCCAAGAGGATGGACGATGGCTCTTTCTATGTCGAAGACGGCAAGTACACCACATGCGACGATCACGAGCATCCCCACTTTTATTTCCAGCTTACCCGCGCCAAGGTGCGCCCCGACAAGGATGTGGTGACCGGACCGGCATATATGGTGCTTGCGGATGTGCCGCTCCCGCTGGCTTTGCCGTTCGGTTATTTCCCGTTCTCGAAAAAATATTCGAGCGGAGTGATTTTTCCGTCGTTCGGCGACGACTACAACCTTGGGTTCTATCTCCGCGACGGCGGCTATTACTTTGCGATCAACGATAATGTGGATCTCGCGCTCACGGGCGAGATCTATACAAAGGGCTCGTGGGGACTGAGCGGACATGTCAATTATGTGAAGCGTTACCGTTACAGGGGCAATTTCGACATATCTTTCCTCAATACGATTTACGGTGACAAGGGTGCGCCAGACTATCAGCGCATGCGCAACTTCCAGGTCATCTGGAGTCATTCGCAGGATGCCAAGGCCAATCCCAACCTGAACTTCTCGGCCTCGGTCAATTTCGCGACTTCCGGATATTCGCGCAACGACCTCAACTCATATTACAATTCGTCGTTTACGGAAAACACCAAGTCGAGCACCGTCAACATGACCTATCGCTTCCCTGGCACGAAGTGGAGTCTGTCGGCCACTGCCAACATCACCCAGCGTTCGCAAGACTCGACGCTGCAGGTTTCGTTCCCCAACCTTACTGTCTCCATGTCGCAGACCGCACCTTTCAAACGCAAGAAGTCTGTCGGAGGCGAGAAGTGGTATGAGAAGATAAAACTATCTTATTCCGGCCGATTCCAGAACTCGCTTACATCCGGACAGGATGAGTTTTTCAAGAAGAATATCATCAGGGACTGGCGCAACGGCATGCAGCATTCAGTGCCTGTCTCCGCCACTTTCTCTCTGCTGAAATACATCAACGTTTCGCCGTCGATTTCGATGAACGACAGGATGTACACATCGAAAATACGTCGTCAATGGGACACTCAGGCGGCTCGCGAGGTTCAAGACACCACGTTCGGATTCTACAATCTGTTTGACTTCAATGTCTCTGTCGGATTCGATACAAAACTCTACGGATTCTGGAAACCGATGAAGTTTCTTGGTGACAAGATACAGATGATACGCCATGTCATGACCCCTACTGTATCGTTCGGATGGAATCCTGATTTCGGTGCGCCCGGATGGGGTGTATATGATTACTATTATTACACCGATCAGGCCGGAAACCAGATGCGTCGCGACTATTCCTACTTCTCGCACGGAATTTTCGGCGTGCCCGGACGCGGCAAGAGCGGAATTGTCAACCTTAGCCTCGCCAACAATCTCGAGATGAAGGTGAAGAGTGACAAGGATACTACTGGAGTAAGAAAGATATCGCTTATCGAGAATCTCAGTCTCTCCGAGAGCTACAACTTCGCCGCCGACTCGCTTCGCCTCAGTCCGCTGCAGGCCAATATCATGCTCAGGCTTGTAAAGAACTTCAACCTCAACATAAACTCGACGTGGGATCCCTATGTCTACCGCCTAAACGAGTCGGGAACTCCCGTCCAGGTGAACCGTCTGCGCATTCAGGAGGGGAAAGGGCTTTACAGACTTTCATCGGCGGGCACAAGTTTCTCCTACACGTTCAACAACGACACTTTCCGCCGTAAAAAGGATGGAGAGACCACAGGCCGAGGAGATGCTTATCCCGAAGAAGGGGATGAAGATGAAGACACCGAACACGAAAGTTTCTCTGACATGGCTTCGCGCAAGCGCGAGAAACGCGGCAAGAGCGATTCCGGCCAGTCTTCTGACTCAGACGGATACGCGTTGTGGCAGGTGCCATGGAGTCTCACGGTCAATTATTCAGTGAGCTACGGATACGGAGACTTCGACTACGACAGGCTCGAATACCGGGGGCGGTGGTCGCAGAATCTCAGTTTCAATGGCAACATACGCCCGACCAAGAACTGGAATTTCTCCTTCTCCGCCAGCTACGACTTCAATGTCCACAAGCTTGCCTACATGAACTGTTCGGTAAGCCGCGACATACACTGCTTTACGATGACGGCTTCCTTTGTGCCTGTCGGTCCCTACAAATCCTACAACTTCCATATCGCCGTCAAATCGTCGCTTCTCAAAGATCTCAAATACGACCAGCGCTCACGCGCCCAGAACGGCATCCGCTGGTATTGACCGGGTCAAGACGCAGACGCTTTCGCTTTATTGCCGATAACAGGTGTCGGTTATTGATGCCTGGTGCTGTAAGCTGCAGCTTTTTTCTGCAAATTATACTTCCGGACTGTTGAAATTTGCCTGATTGCGGCGTTCAACTCTGGCGCAATACATTTGCTCCTTTATGCCGCCGTTTTTGAGGAAATCCTCTTTTATCTTGTCGATCATCTTGTCAAGCATTGAAATGGTCTGATAGATCAGGGTGAGCATCAGGTTGCAATATTCCTCATCATTTATTTTAGGAATCAAAGATGTATAATAGGCTGTGTCATTATGCGTTCTGCATGTCGTAAGCAAGGAGGAATATCTCGGATGATTCTCTTTCCACAAGGTGATTTGTCGGGTTCGCATATAATCTTCATAATCATTGAGCAGTTCATGCAGACTGCCTCTTGCAACACAGAACAGTTTTATCTCCATTTCAGCGGAAGAAGCCGCATCAGACCTCCCTTCGACAATATTCTGCTTGCCCGACCGCGCCGCCTGAAGCATCTGATCATAAGTGCGGTCTGATTTTGCGATATGACTTTGCAGAAAATGATATGTCAGGTCATAGATTGCCTCGGCTTTCTGAAATACATAGAGATTTCTGTAACTTGTTTTTGATCTGGCAAAATCATTCGGCTTCATGGATTGTAGGGCTTAAGGAGTTGATTTGAATTTGGCTAAGCAGCTAAAGTAGCTAAAGCAGCTATCATAGCTATTTAGCTAAAATAGCTATCGTAGCTGCTTTTGCAAAGTTAATAATTTTTTTGTTATTGCGGTTCCAAATTTTTTTTGTACTTTTGTGAAAATTTGGTAAGATGGCGGAGTCCTTAATAGTAACGCTTGAGAAACTTGACGCGAGAATAAAGGATATCACCGCGCGCAATGCTCGCCTCGTCGCCCGCAACCGCGAGCTCGAGGAGCTGAACGCCGACCTGCTCCGAAAAGCGCAGGAGGCTGAACGCGAACGGGATCGCGCTCGTCTCGATGCTGAATATCTGGCCGTGTCGCACAGACTTGCTGACCATCCGGATACGATAGTCGACACCCGACGCCATATCGCCAAATTGATCCGCAACATCGACCGTTGCCTTGAAATGCTTAAGGAATGAGTAGATGGACGATTCGGAAAAGATAAAGATGTACCTCAATATAGGCGACCAGCGGATCTCTCTCTTCGTGCCGTTCGCCCGTCAGGATTTCGTCAGAGACGTCGAAGCAGACGTTGACCGCCTCTATGCCAAGTGGCGAAAGGCGTTTCCTGCAAAGACCGACCGTGAGATTCTCGCCATGGTGGCATACCAGTATGCGTCTTTCTACGGCGAGCTTAAGGAAAGATATGAGACGGCTCTGGCCAAGGCTCAGGACTGTATAGCTTATATCGACGGAGTTGATTCCGGTGCCGAGGACAGCGGCGACTGACCGAACCATAACATTACTCAGCCTGTTTCAGGACTTTGATCGGTTGTCATGACCGGCGTTCATGACTCGCGTGTGTTGCGGCGTGTCTCCACAGTGGAGACACGGCGTTTTCTTTTTGTCATGCCGCCCGGCGGCATGACATGATGACAGCAGGATAATTAACTTTAGTAACACTCATATATCAATAAAACGCAATACACATGGGAACTGCAATATGGATCATAATTGCCCTGGCTATGCTCGCGATCGGATATGCCGTGGCGAATGTGACCAGCAAGAAAAACGCTGCCTCCCGGGCCAACACTATCATCGAGGAGGCTCGCCGCGAGGCTGAAATGATCAAGGAGTCTAAACTCCTCAAGGCCAAGGAGGAAGAAATGAAGATAATCGGTGACGCCGAACGTGCGGCCGGACAGCGCATGCAGAAGGCGCAGGCAAACGAGGCCCGTCTCAAACAGCGCGAGATCCAGCTCAATCAGCAGCAGGGGGAACAGTCGCGCCGCAAGAAGGAGCTTGAGAACCTCAGGGTCAGCCTCGAAAACCGCGAGCAACTTCTTGAGAGCCGCAATGTCGAGGTGGATCACCTGTACCGTCAGGCTCAGGAGGAACTTGTGAAGATCTCGGGCCTTTCGGCCGAGGAGGCGAAAGAGAAACTCGTGGAGTCACTCAAGGATGAGGCGAAGACTGCCGCAGCCGGTTATATCAACGATATCATGGACGATGCCAAGATGACCGCCTCGAAAGAGGCTAAACGCATAGTGATCCAGTCGATCCAGCGTGTCGCCACCGAGACTGCGGTAGAGAACTCTGTCACAGTGTTCCATATCGACAATGACGAGATCAAGGGCCGTATCATCGGTCGCGAGGGCCGTAACATACGTGCGCTCGAAGCCGCCACTGGCATAGAGATAATCGTAGACGACACACCGGAGGCAATCGTACTCTCAGGCTTCGATCCGGTGCGCCGTGAGATCGCGCGTCTCGCCCTTCATCAGCTCGTGACCGACGGTCGTATCCATCCCGCACGAATTGAGGAAGTGGTGGCAAAAGTCCGCAAGCAGGTGGAAGAGGAGATCATAGAGACCGGTAAACGGACCACTATCGATCTCGGCATACACGGCCTGCATCCGGAACTGATCCGTATGGTAGGCAAGATGAAATACCGCTCAAGCTACGGACAGAACCTGCTGCAACACTCGCGCGAGACGGCCAATCTTTGCGCAGTCATGGCTTCTGAACTCGGCCTCAATCCCAAGAAGGCCCGCCGTGCCGGACTTCTGCATGACATCGGCAAGGTGCCCGACGACGAGCCCGAGCTGCCGCATGCTCTTCTCGGCATGAAACTTGCTGAGAAATTCAAGGAGAAACCCGATATCTGCAATGCCATCGGAGCGCATCACGACGAAGTGGAGCAGACATCGCTCCTCGCTCCGATCGTTCAGGTCTGTGACGCTATTTCGGGTGCGCGTCCAGGTGCCCGCCGCGAAATCGTGGAGGCTTATATCAAGCGTCTTAACGATCTCGAACAGCTTGCTCTGTCATATCCCGGCGTGCTCAAGACATATGCCATCCAGGCTGGCCGCGAGCTGCGTGTCATTGTCGGTGCCGACAAGATCACTGACGAGGAGACAGAGAAACTCAGCACCGAGATTGCCAAGAAGATCCAGGATGAACTGACATATCCGGGACAGGTCAAGATCACCGTGATCCGCGAGACCCGTTCAATCAGTTTCGCCAAATGATATAAATCGTGGATAACGAGAAAAACAAAAGAAGATACTGCTCCGAGGGGGGATGCCCGCGCGGAAAGCTCTTTGCCTCCAACTGGCTTGAGGGGATATCGGAGAGCGGCGATTTCGACGTGGTCGAGGTCTCGTTCAAAAACACGCGCGTCGGATTCTATACAAATCCGTCGGCTCTGCCCCTGCGTATTGGCGATATTGTGGCCGTCGAAGGCAATCCGGGGCATGATATAGGCCGCGTGAGCATGGTGGGGCGTCTTGTGCGCATGCAGATGCGCAAGAACGGTGTGAAGGCGGACTCCGAGCTTAAGCGTGTGTTCCGGCTGGCCACTCAGGCCGACATGGAAAAATTCGAGGAGGCCAGGTCGCGTGAGCATGCCACGATGATACGCACCCGCAAGATCGCCGAAGAACTCGAACTGAACATGAAGATCGGCGATGTCGAGTATCAGGGCGACGGCGGAAAGGCGATCTTCTATTATATCGCCGATGAGCGAGTGGACTTCCGCAAACTTATCAGAATCCTCGCCGACACGTTCAAGATCCGCGTCGAGATGAAGCAGATCGGTGCCCGTCAGGAAGCCGGACGAATTGGTGGTATCGGCCCCTGCGGCCGTCCGCTGTGCTGCGCGTCGTGGATGACTCATTTTGTGTCGGTTGGCACAGGCGCGGCACGCATCCAGGATCTGTCAATGAACCCGCAGAAGCTCGCCGGACAGTGCGCAAAACTTAAGTGTTGTCTCAACTTCGAGACCGACGTCTACAGCGAGGCGCAGAAGAAGATGCCTCCCAAGGATGCGGTGCTTGAGACAAAAGACTCGCTCTATTATTTCTTCAAACCGGATATTCTGGCCGGAACCGTGACTTACTCTACCGACCGCCGCATACCGGCCAATCTTGTGACAATCGAGGCGCGCCGCGCTTTTGAGATCATGGCTCTCAACAAACAGGGCGTGAAGGTCGACAGCCTCCTGCCTGAGAGCAAGGCTGCAGAGGCGGAGCGTCCGGCTTATGTAGATCTCGTGGAGCAGGAGAGTCTTACCCGATTCGACAAGACCCGGAAAAAGAAGAAAAAGAAGAGTGGACAGATAAAAGGTCAGGAGAAACCATCAAAGGGTAATGACCGCAATCCCGGTCAGCCTGACAAACAGCCGAAGCTGTCAGACAAGCAGCCAAAGGCCGAAAAAACTCAGAAACCCTCTGATGGCCGCCGTAACGAACGGCGCAAGGATCAGCGTCCGCGCAAAAAGAACCAGAATCAGAAAGCACAGGTTCAGAAGACTCAGACTTCAAAAAAGAACGGGGAATGACCTTGACTCGTATGTGTGCCGTATTCACAGCCGGATGCCTTTTGCTTGCGGCAGGCGGTTGTTCGGATGCCAGGATGCCGGCCTATTCGCATTTCGAACAGATAGGCACCGATGGCTGGGATCCGCTCGACCTGATCGTCTTTGAGCCGTGGCCTGTCGACTCCGCCGACGCGCGGCTGTCGGCTTTCGACGTGGATCTCGTGTTGCGGTATTCTGTAAGGCTCCCTGTCTCAGATCTGCCAGTGGCCGTAACGGTAGAGGATGAGGATGGAGTGTTGCGCTCCGACACGATAATAGTGCGTTACGGCCATGGAGGTAATGCCTCCTCGCGTCTCCGCTACGGTGTCCGCGAGGCCGTGGTGCGGCTGGAGAACAATGTCAGGCTGCGCGACGGATATGCCGTGTCGCTTTCACCTGTGGCTTCGCGAGAGTGCACCGAGGGGCTGCTCAATGTCGGTCTTGTCATGACCGTCGCCGGCAGTGGCACTCCGGATCCGGCCGGAAAGTGAATATCTTCGGATCTATATTTGAATCGTGACTAATTTTACAGAAATATGAAATTTCCGTTGCTGACCAGAGATATGGTCAATGAGTTCGAATTGCGGCTGTCGAAAGTCCGTATGGCCATGACGGAGGCGCGGCTCGACGCCGTGCTTGTCGGCTCGACAGTCAATCTGTTTTATCTTGCCGGTGGCGTGTGCAGAGGGTACATGTATATTCCCGTTGACCGCGAACCGGTCTTCTTTGTGATTCCTCCCGCCGAACCAGCCGGCGAGTTCTCGGCCCGGATAAGAAAACCGGAGCAGATACCTGATCTTATCGCGGAAAAGGGCTATGACATTCCTGCCCGCGTCGGACTGGAGTTTGACGACCTATACTATTCTGAGATCGAGAGGCTCAGGAAGGTCTTCGCCTCATCTGAGATTGCCGACGGATCGAGAGTCATGCGGCGTGCAAGACTGGTCAAGACTCCTTATGAAGTGGACCGCATGCGCGAGGACGGACTCAGACATTGTGCCGTATACTCCCGTATAGACAGTTGTTACAGGGAGGGCATGACCGATCTGGAGTTTCAGATCGAGATAGAGCATGTGCTACGAATGGAGGGATGTCTCGGATTCCTGCGCGTGGCCGGATCGAGAATGGAGATCAATATGGGCAGTCTTCTTGCAGGTCCGAACGCCGACGTGCCTTCTCCTTATGACTTCTCGATGGGAGGCGCAGGGGTTGATCCGTCCCTGCCCGTCGGAGCGTCGGGCATCATCATGAAGCCAGGCATGTCGGTGATGGTTGATATGAACGGAGGATTCAACGGCTATCAGACAGACATGACGCGTTGCTGGACCGTCGGCGAGGCCGGAGAAAAGGCTCTTCGGGCACATGAATGCTCGCGTGAGATACTACGCGACCTTGAGTCATTCGCCCGCCCGGGTGTAGAGACAGGAGAACTCTACAGAAGAGCGGCGAGGATCGCCGAGGAGGCCGGTCTGTCATCATATTTCATGGGGCACTCGAACAAGGTGGCGTTTATCGGCCATGGTGTCGGGATCGAACTTAATGAAGCCCCTGTGCTGATGGGGCGCGACAGGACTCTGCTTGAGGAGAACATGACTCTTGCCATCGAACCCAAGTTTGTAATTCCCGAAGTGGGAGCACTCGGAGTGGAGAATACATATGTCGTCACTGACGGCGGACTTGAGAATCTCACCCCGTTTAACGAAAATCTCGCTGCACTGTGAATCTGAAGGATGATCTGAAAAATCCGGTTTTCCGGAGGATAGGGGAGATCGCAGACTCGATGGGGCGCGAAGCCTATGTGGTGGGCGGATATGTACGCGACATATTCCTGGAACGTCCGTCAAAGGATATAGATCTCGTGACGGTCGGAAGCGGCATAGAACTTGCCACAAGAGTGGCAGCCGAGCTTGGTCGCAAGACAAGTCTAAGCGTTTTCGCGACCTACGGCACCGCTCAGGTGAAGTCGGGCGACCTCGAACTTGAGTTCGTCGGTGCCAGGCGTGAGTCTTATTCACGCGAGAGCCGCAATCCGATTGTGGAGGACGGAACTCTTGAGGATGACCAGAACCGACGCGACTTTACGGTCAACGCCATGGCCATATGTCTGAACGCAGACCGTTTCGGCGAACTTGTAGATCCCTTCTCCGGCATTGCCGATCTTCATAATAAGCTGATCCGCACCCCGTCGGACCCCGACATAACCTTCAGCGACGATCCGCTGCGGATGATGCGCGCGGTGCGCTTCGCAAGCCAGCTCGGATTCGAGATCGTGCCCGAGACTTTCGAGGCGATAAGACGCAATCGCGAGAGAATAAAGATCATAACGCGCGAGCGTATCAACGACGAACTCGGCAAGATCATGCGGTCGCCTAAACCGTCGGTCGGCCTCAAGCTTCTCGACATCAGCGGACTTCTTGAACTCATCTTTCCTTCGCTTTGCGAGCTGAAGGGTGTCGAGATCATGGAGGGCAAGGGACACAAAGACAATTTCCACCACACACTTCAGGTGGTCGACAATGTGGCGGCGCGGAGCGACAATGAGTGGCTGCGCTGGGCTGCGTTGCTTCATGACATCGGCAAGCCGCAGACAAAGCGTTACGACGCCAGACTGGGATGGACATTCCATAACCACAATTTCGTAGGCGAGAAGATGGTGCCGCGCATCTTCAGGAAGATGAAACTTCCGATGAACGAGAAGATGAAATATGTGGCAAAGATCGTGGGCCTTCACATGCGCCCTCAGAGCGTAGGGGAGGAGGGCGTCTCCGATTCGGGAGTGCGACGCCTGATAACTGATGCCGGCCCCGATCTCGACGATCTTATGATTCTCGCCGAGGCCGACATCACGTCTAAGAATCCAGCCAAGGTGCGCCGTCAGCTCGAAGGGTTTGCGCGTCTGCGCGAGAGAATGACGCAGATCAACGACGCCGACGCTCTGCGCAACTGGAAGAATCCTGTCAACGGCAACGAGATTATCGAGCATTTCAACATAGCTCCCGGCAAGGAGATCGCCGCCATAAAAGACGCGGTCAAGGAAGCTGTGATGGACGGCCGCATACCCTGTGAGCATGATGCGGCGTGGGAATATGTGCTTGAAATCGCGCCGTCCATACTTGGCGGAGAGACCGGTAATTGCTAAAAATATCAAAAAACCGGAAAATAAAGCGGTTGGCTGCACGGTTATGATTGAGATATCAGAAATTTTTATTAATTTTGCGAGCCGATTATATCCAGTTTAATAGTCCGCTTGGGGACGACTGCCCCGGTTCTGGCCAGCCGGAAGTCTGAAAGAGCGGCGTTTAACTAATCTAAAATCAAATCAATAAAGTGGATACTTTAAGTTACAAGACACTCTCTGCCACCCCTGCTACAATCGAGAAGAAATGGGTGGTTATCGATGCTACCGACCAGGTTCTCGGCCGCCTTTGCAGCAATGTCGCAAAGATTCTCCGTGGCAAGAACAAGGCAGACTACACTCCCAACCTCGACTGCGGTGACAATGTGATCATCATCAACGCAGACAAGGTCATCCTCAACGGTGACAAGATGAGCAAGCGCGAGTATCTCCGCTACACCGGTTATCCCGGCGGTCAGCGCAGCTACACTCCGCAGGATCTCATGGACAAGTCGTTCAAGGTGACAATGAAGGGCAAACACCCTCTGTTCATCAAAGTTGTGAAAGGCATGCTCCCCAAGACCAAACTCGGCGCGAAGCAGCTCACGAACCTTCATGTGTTCAACGGCTCCGAGCATCCTTTTGCCGACAAGAACCCGATCGTTTTGGATATCAATAAAATGAAATAAGAAAGAAGATGGAAAAAGTAAATGCAATTGGCCGCCGCAAGGCTGCTGTGGCCCGAGTTTATCTCACCGAGGGTACCGGTAATATAGTTATCGACAAGCGTCCTCTCGACGTCTACTTCCCCTCTTCGATTCTTCAGTATGTCGTTAAGCAGCCCCTCACAACTCTTGAGGCTGCTGAGAAATACGACATCGTGGCTCACCTCGACGGCGGCGGCTACAAAGGCCAGGCCGAGGCTCTCCGTCTCGCCATCGCCCGCGCTCTCGTCAAGGTTAACCCCGAGGACAAGGCCGCTCTCCGCAAGGAAGGCTTCATGACCCGCGACGCCCGTGAGGTAGAGCGTAAGAAACCGGGTCGTCCCAAGGCTCGCAAACGCTTCCAGTTCTCGAAACGTTAATACGCGTCCCCTTCTTACCCTACATGGATTTTATGCGCTGTGCGCATTGTGTTTAGTATCTAAATTCCCCGGATGGACACGTTCCCTACCCCGGAATTGATTCAAAAAGAACGTAAACAAACCAGAAAAATGGCAACACCCACATTTGACCAGCTTCTTGAGGCAGGATGCCACTTCGGCCACCTCAAGCGCAAATGGAACCCCGCTATGGCTCCCTACATCTTTATGGAGCGCAACGGTATCCACATCATTGACTTATATAAGACGGCAGCAAAGATCGACGAGGCAGCCAACGCTCTCAAACAGATTGCCAAGAGCGGCAAGAAAGTCCTCTTCGTAGCCACCAAAAAACAGGCCAAAGAGGCAATCGAAAGCAAGGCAGGCGCAATCAACATGCCCTATGTGACCGAGCGCTGGCCGGGCGGTATGCTCACCAACTTCCCCACAATCCGCAAGGCTGTGAAGAAGATGACAACCATCGACAAGATGGCCAAGGACGGCACTTTCGACAACCTGTCAAAGCGCGAGAAACTCCAGATCACACGCCAGCGTGCGAAACTCGAGAAGAACCTCGGTTCGATCGCTGACCTCGGTCGCCTTCCGTCGGCTCTCTTCGTGGTTGACGTGATGAAAGAGCACATCGCTGTAGCTGAGGCAAAGCGTCTCGGCATACCCGTGTTCGCTATCGTCGACACAAATTCCAATCCTGCTGATGTAGACTACCTGATCCCCGCCAACGACGACGCGTCGAAGAGCATCGACATCATTCTCGATGCCGTATGCGCAGCTATGGCAGAGGGTCTTGAGGAGCGCAAGGTCGAGAAGATCGACGCTCCCGAGGACAAGGATGCAGAGGGAGAGGCTCCCGCAAAGCGTCGCCGCGTGCGCCGCAACGAGGCTCCCGCAGCCGAGGCCCCCAAGGCTGAGGATGCAGTTGCCGAGGCTCCCGCAGCAGAGTAAATGAATTTCCCGGGCGCGCCCCTGCCGGGACGCGCCTTTTTTTCGTTTATTGACTCCGCTTTCAGGGTTTGCACGCAAATTCAGGCTGACCCGTGAACTGAGTCGGTACACTATGTAAAATCAAACAAATCAAATACAGAAACAATGGCTGTAAGTATTGAAGATATCAAGAAACTGCGCCACATGACCGGTGCCGGCATGATGGACTGCAAGAACGCTCTCGCTGAGACTGACGGCGATATCAATGCCGCTATCGAGATCATCCGCAAGAAGGGTCAGGCCGTAGCTGCAAAGCGCGAGGACCGCAACGCCGCAGAAGGCTGCGTTTTCTCGGGTATCAACGGCAATTTCGCCGCCATCGCCACTCTGAAGTGCGAGACTGACTTCGTCGCAAAGAACGAGTCTTTCCGCGCTCTTGCCAAGAAAGTGCTTGAAACTGCACTCGCAAACAAGGCAAAGAGCCTTGACGAGCTTAAGGGTCTCGCCATCGACGGCCGCACAGTTGCTGAACTCATCACCGACGAGATCGGCAAGACAGGCGAGAAGATGGAACTCGGCGACTACGAGTGGATCGAGGCTGCCACTGTGGCTTCATACAACCACTTCAACGACAAGCTTGCCGCTATCGTGGGCTTCAACCTCGAGGGTGTTGATCCCCAGGTGGGACGTGAGGTCTGCATGCAGATCGCATCGATGAATCCTGTGGCTGTGTCGCGCAACGACGTTCCCCAGGAGACTATCGATCAGGAGATCAGCGTAGCTATCGAGAAGACTAAGCAGGAGCAGGTTGTCAAGGCTCAGGAAGTCGCTCTCAAGAAGGCTGGTCTCAACCCCAACCACTTCGACTCGGAAGACCACATCGAGAGCAACATTACCAAGGGCTGGATCACAGCTGAAGAAGCTGAGCGTGGCCGTCAGATCATGAAGGAGGCCGGCGAGGCTAAAGCCGCCAACCTCCCCGAGGCGATGATCCAGAATATCGCCAACGGTCGTCTGAACAAGTTCTTCAAGGAGAGCTGTCTGCTTGAGCAGGCTTATGTTCAGGATGCGAAGATCACTGTAGGCCAGTTCCTCGACAACACAACCAAGGGTCTTGTTGTCGTTGACTTCAAGCGTGTAAACCTCAACGAGGACTAATCTCCCGATGCGCATAGAATAATGAATAGCGCCCTCCACAGCGGGGTGGCGCTATTCTTCGTATCTTCCCGAATGCCTCGGGTCAAAATCTTTCCAGCAATCATATCATAGAAACTCAATATTTGCAAGCTCCAAGACTTGCCGATATATCCATCACTGTCAATGGGCAATCTCATCATCGAACTTGATACCGACATCTTCCTCTGGGTCAACTCATGGCATTCCCTCTTCTGGGACAGGTTCATGTGGGTGACAAGCGGGAAGGTGATATGGGTTCCATTTTATGCGAGCATCCTGTATGCCATCTACCTGAGCTACGGACTTCGCACCACGCTGCTGATGCTTCTTATGACTGTACTCGCTGTCAGTGCAGCCGATCAGCTATGCGCGACTTTCATACGTCCGGCGTTCGAACGTATGCGTCCTGCAAATCTCGAGAATCCGATATCGGATCTTGTGCATATTGTCGAAGGTTATCGAGGAGGGCGATATGGATTCCCCTCTTGTCACGCCGCGAACACGTCCGCTCTCGGATCGCTTATGTCGCTGCTTTTCAGAAGGTGGCAGTTCACTGTGTTCATATTCCTATGGGCTTTGATGGTGTGTTATTCCAGACTTTATCTCGGAGTGCATTATCCCGGAGACATCCTTGTAGGCATGACCATCGGGATCATATGTGGTTCCGTATGCTACGCATGTGCAGGCATCGTGCTCGGCCTCTTCGTCTATTCCCGACCCAAGAGACGCGAAGCCCGCAGACTCGTGGCTACATACCGTCGCGGTGCGCCGCTGATTCATACAGACGTGTGCAGCCGTCAGATCAGATGGCGACCATCATATATGCCGGTGGCGGTCTGCGGTCTGACAGTACTGTCTATCCTCATCTACGCAGCAGCAGGATAAACCGTATGACCTATCTGCAGAGAACAAACCTGCTGACAAACCTGTTTGATCTTACAGATGACTGACTGTCGTGCAAGGTTTGCACGCAACACAATTATTTAAAAAGACTCAACTGTTATTAAACAAGTTCTAAATGAAGAAAACATTCAGACTCTTGGGCATGGCCATGGTGGCAGTGCTCTTGTCCGCCGGATTTGCGGCGTGCGACAACGATGATGACGATGATTATTTCAATCCTGTAGGATTTGACCGAATCGACGATGCCCTGCTGGGTACGTGGCAATATACCTCGTCGGGCAACGGCTGGTCAGACACAGAGACCATCACCTTCTATTCCGACGGAACATACTACGAGACCGATGTCGAGACCGACGGCAGAGGAACTGAAAGTTCATGGGAGAAGGGTCGCTGGAACACGAACGTCACCTCCAATCAGGTGAAATTCACAATCACCGATTCAAGCGACCGGTCAGACATCGGCGACGTTGATGTTGAGAGTTACGTTGTATCGGCAGACGTGCTGACCCTTGACAGAAAGAATTACACAAGAATCGTAGAATAGAAGAACCGTTCCGAAATGCTTGCGGCAGGGAGACTATGGTCGTCATGACCTGGGTCTCCCTGACTGTTTTTATACTGGGAACGCGCTCTTATCTGCAAGGAATGGTGGGATTGATAAGAAAGACCTGCTCGGTGGCGCGGGTCATGGCAGTGTAGAGCCATCTGTAGAAATCCTGACCCATCGTCTCGGTGGCTATTCCCCCCATGTCGATGTAAATGTGCTTCCACTGTCCGCCCTGAGCCTTGTGGCATGTGACGCAATAGCCGTACTTTACCTGAAGGGCATTGAAGAACTCATCTTCAGCAGCCCCTTTTATCTTTTCGGATATCGCACCGTCGTATGCGTCGAGCACATGGTTGTATAGCCGTTCCATCTCCTGTCGCGGAATCGACGGCCCGTCGCATACAAGACTGCGCAGCATGATCTGCGCGTTGACTATCGCGTCGTCCGACAGTCGCAGCTCTACCTCTGTGAAATAGCGTCCGTAGGCTTTCTCCGTCCTTCCGACCCAAGTCACCTCCGCTGTGTCGCCGTTGGCGATCAGCTTTCCGGCTTTGTTTCGCGGAGCCCAGAAGTAATCGTTTTTAGAGACGATGATACGGTCTCCACGCTCAAGCGGTTCCTCGGCAAACATAACCATGTTGCGCACGGCGGCGTTGAACCGGTTTGCCCGGCTGTTGGATCGGGTTATAATCAGTGTTTCCTCAGTGCCGACACGCGAGAAAGATTCCGACAGCGCGTCGGCAAGCTCGGCCGATGAAATGGCGTGGATGTCGGGAAAATCGCTGACATCAAACCGGAGATTTTCTGCAAGTTCCTGATTGCCGAGCGCCATGCGCACGAGTGTGGCATTGTGTATTATGCCGCTTCCGGCAAGTTGCCTGACGGGAACATCGAGCGTGTGGCAGACCGGTCTGAGTCCGAGACTTGCGAGGCGGTCGCTGTTCATGGCGGTTGAAGTCTCCTGTCCGACAGGCGGAAGCTGAGCCTCATCGCCGACAAGAAGCATGCGGCATCCCGGAGCGGAATAAACGTAGTTTACAAGAATACGGAGAAGACTGTGGTCTCCCGGGCCGTCGTTGATCAGCGAAGCCTCGTCGACGATGAAGAGCGTGTCGCGGGTCTCGTTGCGCGAGATAAACCACGACCTACCTGTCGGGTCCGAGGGATTCGGACGATATATGCGCCGGTGTATCGTAGATGCCGGATGGCTCGACAGCGACGAAGCGACCTTGGCGGCACGCCCCGTGGGGGCGAGCACCACGACGCGGCGGCGCAGACGGTCGAGAGCACCGATCAGAGCGCCGACAAGCGAGGTCTTGCCGGTGCCGGCATATCCGTTGAGCACGAACACGTCGCGGTCGCCGCCGCAGGCCGCGAATTCGGCCGCCGCGCACAGCACCGCCGCCTGACCGGCTATCGGCTCGAAGGGGAGAAGACCGAACGCTGTTCTGGCTATCTGGCTTCCGGGCGACATTTCCATGTTAAGTCTTTGAAAAGATTTTTAAAGTTAAAGAAAATGAGCAACGATATTTGCGAAAAATTTGTTAACTTTGCACTGCAAAGTATTAGACTTGACCCGCCAGCCGGGAACACATGATTGACAGACAGTCATAATGACTTCAAAGTTAGGTAAAAAATTGACAAAACCCAAATAAAAAACAATCAAGACATGAGAATTGAAAAAGTTATCGGTCGCGAAATACTTGATTCGCGCGGCAATCCGACAGTAGAGGTAGACGTAATCCTTGAAAGCGGCGTAATGGGCCGCGCTGCTGTTCCGAGCGGTGCTTCAACCGGCGAGAACGAGGCTCTCGAGCTCCGCGACGGTGACAAGAACCGTTACATGGGCAAAGGCGTGCAGAAGGCTGTTGCAAACGTCAACGGTCCAATCGCCGAGGCTCTCAAGGGTCACAGCGCACTCGACCAGATCGGCGTCGACGAGATCATGCTCGCGCTCGACGGCACTCCCACCAAGTCGAAGCTCGGCGCAAACGCCATCCTCGGTGTGTCGCTTGCTGTCGCAAAGGCTGCCGCAAACTATCTCGATATGCCCCTCTACCGCTACATCGGCGGAACAAACACTTACGTTCTTCCCGTTCCGATGATGAACATCATCAACGGTGGCGCGCACTCTGACGCCCCCATCTGCTTCCAGGAGTTCATGATCCGTCCGGTCGGCGCTCCCACTTTCAAGGAGGCTATCCGCTGGGGTACCGAGGTGTTCCACAACCTCAAGAGCGTGCTCAAGGCCCGCGGCCTCTCGACTGCTGTCGGCGACGAGGGCGGTTTCGCTCCCAAGCTCGAAGGCACCGAGGACGCCCTCAACGTGATCATGGAGGCCATCAAGAAAGCCGGCTATGAGCCCGGAAAGGACATCACCATCGGCCTCGACTGCGCTTCTTCAGAGTTCTATCAGAACGGTGTATACGACTACACCCACCTCAAGAACGGTGCTGAGAAAGAGGTAAACGGCAAGAAATACACAAGCGAGGAGCAGGCCAAGTATCTTGAGGAGCTCATCACAAAATATCCTATCGACTCAATCGAGGACGGTATGGACGAGAACGACTGGGAAGGCTGGAAGATCCTCACCGATCTTATCGGCGACCGTTGCCAGCTCGTAGGCGACGACCTGTTCGTGACCAACGTGAAGTATCTTGAGAAAGGCATCGCCAACGGCTGCGCCAACTCGATCCTCGTCAAGGTGAACCAGATCGGTTCGCTCACCGAGACTCTCCGCGCCGTGGAAATGGCTCAGCGCAACAACTACACCGCTGTCATCTCTCACCGTTCGGGCGAGACCGAGGACGCGACTATCGCCGACATCGCAGTGGCTACAAACGCCGGCCAGATCAAGACCGGTTCCGCAAGCCGCTCTGACCGTATGGCGAAATACAACCAGCTTCTCCGCATCGAGGAGGAACTCGGCGACCGCGCTGTCTACGGCTACAAGAAAATCAAAAAGGCCTGATCAGGCTGCCTGATACGACAAAAAAGACCGGAAGTCTCATGACTTTCGGTTTTTTTTGTTACCTTTGCGAATCGGCGCGCCTGCACGGACTGTCGGGAGGCGGCCTCGCAACAGTGACAAAACAACCTAACCAACCTGACATATGAAAGAGGAAGAGAAAGTCTACACCACCGAGACAGGCCTGCCCGAGAACGCGTTCCGCGAACTGGCGGCCGACGAGAAGTATGTGCCGGTGATGCATCCCGCCCGCGACCAGAAGGAGGTCACTCCCTATTCGGTCGGCATGGGTCTGCTGATGGCCATTGTGTTCAGTGCCGCCGCCGCGTATCTTGGCCTTAAGGTAGGCCAGGTGTTCGAGGCCGCTATCCCGATCGCCATTATCGCAGTCGGACTCAGCAATGCCCTTGGCAAGAAAAACGCCCTTGGCCAGAACGTGATAATACAGTCGATCGGAAGCTGCTCCGGAGTCATTGTGGCCGGTGCGATATTCACGCTTCCCGCGCTCTATATCCTACAGGGCTCGTATCCCGAGATAATGGTCGATTTCTACCAGATCTTCCTTAGCTCGCTGCTCGGCGGAATACTGGGAATACTGTTCTTCATACCGTTCCGCAAATATTTTGTAAAGGACATGCACGGCAAGTATCCCTTCCCCGAGGCCACTGCCACCACGCAGGTGCTCGCTTCGGGCATGCAGTCTGACGCAGCTCAGGAGAGCAATTCCGGTCAGGCGCGGACTCTTGTGATCGCATCGCTCATCGGAGGTATCTACGACTACATCGTGGCCACGTTCGGATGGTGGGCGGAGACCGTGACCTCCACAGCTTCGGCATGGGGACAGACCGTCATGGAGAAGACCCGGCTCGTGCTTACATGCAACACAGGCGCCGCTCTTCTCGGTCTCGGCTACATAGTGGGACTCAAATATGCGTTTGTGATTTTCGCCGGCTCGATATTCGTGTGGTGGATCGTGATTCCGCTGCTGGGCACGTATGGCGCGCCCGAGATGGCAGCCTTGTCTCCCGACGCGATCTTCAAGGATTACGCCCGCATGATCGGCATCGGCGGCATCGCTATGGCCGGAGTTATCGGCATAGTCAAGTCATGGCCGATCATTTGCAATGCAGTCGGCCTTGCAGGTCGCGAGTTCAAGGGCGCCAAGGAGAAGGCTCAGGAAGTGCGCTGGCAGATCGACCTGTCGATGAAGAAAGTAGTTTTCTTCATCGTGATCGCTCTCGCCGCAGTGCTGCTGTTCTTCTGGTTCGGTGTGATCCATACGTTCTGGCAGGCAGCCGTGGCATGGCTTGTCGTGACGCTTATCGCTTTCCTGTTCACTACCGTGGCGGCCAACGCGATCGCCATTGTCGGCAGTAACCCGGTGTCGGGCATGACGCTGATGACACTTATCATCGCCTCTGCCATTTTCGTCGGTATCGGACTGAGCGGCACAAGCGGCATCGTGGCCTCTATGGTGATCGGCGGCGTGGTCTGCACGGCTCTTTCTATGGCCGGAGGATTCGTGACCGACCTCAAGGTGGGTTACTGGCTGGGTTCCACTCCCAAAAAGCAGGAGACATGGAAGTTCCTCGGAACACTTGTTTCTGCCGCCACAGTGGGCGGTGTCATCATCGTGCTCAACAAAGTCTATGGCTTCACCGGCGACAACGCCCTTGTGGCACCTCAGGCCAATGCGATGGCAAAAGTGATCGAACCGCTCATGATGGGTGGCGACACTCCCTGGATTCTCTATATGGTCGGCGCGATTCTCGCTCTGATCCTCAATTGGCTCGGAGTGCCTGCCCTGGCGTTCTGTCTCGGCATGTTCATACCCCTCTCGCTCAATACGCCGATGCTTGTAGGCGGCGCGGTCTCTTACTTCGTAAGCAATTCGTCGAAAGACAAGAAGGTCAACGACGCCCGCCGCGACCGTGGCACTCTCCTTGCTTCGGGTCTGATAGCCGGCGGAGCCCTGTTCGGTGTCTTTGCCGCCATCACCCGTTTCGTCGGATTCGAATACACCACTCCAGGTTCGGAGGGCCTCACCCAGATTCTCGGTTGCGTGGCCTACGCGCTGCTCATTGCATATCTCGTCTGGGATTCGAAGCGCGCCAAAGTGTGAACCTGCCTGCGGTCATGAGACCGCTCGCCCGTAATGCCGGTGCCGCATTGACGATTCTGTCATGCGGCATCGCATTTTTTTATGCATCAATGTGGAATAAATCTGGCATTATCCGTTTTATATGAGAATGGCGGAGACTGCCGTCTTAACAAACTTTTATCGATGAAATTCAGCAAAAGCATATTTATTGTAATTTTGTCGCTCATTCTTCCGCTCCTTGCCGGGGCGCAGGAAGCGGAGACAGACGACCGGCCTGTGGTGCGCAATGTGCTCTTTATCGGCGATTCGATGACCGGATGGCTCGCCGAGCGACTGAACGCATATGGAAATGAAAACGGGTTCGAGGTTGCCACTGTGGTCTGGGACGGTTCGACGATCCGGAAGTGGGGGAGCAGCCCGCGCCTCGTGTCGATCATCGGGCAGCAGGATCCGGATGCCATATTCATCAGTCTCGGAATGAACGAACTTTTCGAGGCTGATCCGGAGAAGAGGCTCAGGTCATCGCTCGACGCCATAACCGGGGCTGCGGGTGATATACCCGTCGTGTGGATCGGACCGCCGTCATGGCCCGGTCATGACAAGGGTGAGACACTTAACGCATGGCTTGAGGAGAATCTTGGCGAGGGGCATTATTTCAGAAGCCTTGATCTCGCTCTACCCCGCCAGAGCAAGACCAATCCGCATCCTACGCGTCAAGGCATGATCGAGTGGATGGATGCGGCGGCAGCCTGGGTGCAGGATTCCGGTGCCGTGCGGTTTCCGTCGCTGCGGATGCCGGAGGAAGCGCAGATGTCGAGAGGCAAGACATTCATTTATAAACGCATGAAGGAGAGCCTATGAAATCTTTTCAGGCGCGTGCTGCGCTCGCGTGTGCGGGAATGCAGGCTTTCCTGTATGTCGCCGCCCGGGAGCCTGCAGATTCGCTGCCGACATATGAACTCGACGAGTTTATAGTGACAAAGCGAACTCCCGGCAAGATGGGTCTGTCGGGTCCCGAATCCGGTTTCACGCTCGGCAAATCGGAGTTGTTCAGGGCGGCATGCTGCAATCTCGGTGAGAGTTTCACCACCAACGCCTCGGTCGATGTGGACTATGCCGATCCCGCCACAGGTGCAAAGCAGATAAAGCTGCTCGGTCTTTCGGGAAGCTATGTGCAGATGATGACAGAGAATCTTCCCGCATTCAGGGGTGTTGCTATGCCCTACGCGTTCCGTTACGTGCCCGGCCCGTGGATGAAAAGCATAAGGGTCTCGAAAGGAAGCACCACCGTAAAGAACGGATATGAGGCCATCACCGGACAGATCGATGTGGAATATCTCAAGCCGCAGGATGAGGAGACGGTAAATGTCAATGCCTATTTCGATTCAGACATAAGGCTTGAGCTTAACGGAGACGCCAATTTTCATGTCCCCGACAAACTCAATACCGTTGTACTTGCTCATTATGAAGACCGTTACCGGACGCACGACGGCAACCATGACGGTTTCGCCGACATGCCGCGTATCCGTCAGGTCAATGTCATGAACCGCTGGAATTATTTCGGCGACAGCTATATATTTCACGGAGGCCTCTCTTTTATCGACGAGCGAAGCCAGGCAGGGCAGACGGTCGCCCATCATGACGGAGAACTGATGGATCCGTATGTCATATCTCTCGATACGCGTCGCTATGAAGGATATATGAAGCATGCGTTCATAATTGACCGCGAGCATAACACCAACATAGCCTTCGCCGGAAATCTGTCGATGCATGAGCTCTCTTCCATCTATGGCCGCAAGCTTTATGATGTCAATGAGAAGGGAGCGTACGCGCAACTCATGTTCGAGACCGATTTCACCGAAGCGCATACCCTTTCGGCAGGTCTGAGTCTGAACTACGACCGCTTCGGGCAGCGTCTGCTTGCCGACCCTGACGGTGCGGGACCGGACAGGATTGTGGAGCGTGAGACAGTGCCGGGAGCTTATGTGCAGTATACGTTCCGGCTTGACAGGAAACTGACCGCAATGGCCGGTGTGCGTGCCGACCACAGTTCCGACTATGGCTTCTTTGTCACTCCACGCTTCAATGTAAGCTGGTCTCCGGTCGAATATCTGACGCTCAAGGCTTCGGCAGGTAAAGGATACCGCACGGTGCATCCCTGGGCCGAATACAATTATCTTCTCGCGAGCGGACGCCGCATGGTGGTCGAGGATCTCAGTCAGGAGGAAGCGTGGAACTATGGAATCAGCGCGGAGTCATCCGTGCCTGTCGGAGCGCATACCCTCCGGGCTTCTGCTGAGTATTTCCGCACGGATTTCCGACGTCAGGCCGTGGTAGACTACGACAGCAGTCCCGGAGTGCTCCTCGTGGCGGACCTGAAGGGAAAGTCGTATTCCAACGTCTTTCAGGTCGAGATGTCGTGGGAATCGCCATTCGGAGTGTCGGCCACAGCGGCCTACAGGCTCAATGACGTCCGCACCACATATGGCAGCCGTCTGATGGAGAAAGCCCTCACTTCGCGATACAAGGCATTGATTACGGTCGGCTACAAGACGCCTCTCGAACTCTGGCAGTTTGACGCCACTTTCGTCATGAACGGCGGGGGACGCATGCCGGCGCCATATCCTCTTTCCGACGGCTCGATGAGCTGGGATGACCGTTTTCCCGCATTCCCGTCGCTCAACATACAGGCCACACGCTACTGGCGACATTTCTCGGTCTACGTCGGAGGGGAGAATCTAACCAATTTCCGTCAGAAAAATCCTGTGGTCGATGCTTCGATGCCCTGGAGCTCAACATTCGATCCGACTGTGGTATGGGGCCCGGTATCAGGCGCGATGGTCTATGCCGGCATCCGTGTGAATTTCTGAATCTTAGACTCCATCCCGCAAAAATTGTTAATTCAGGGGGTAAATTTGAACACTTACTTAGGGATACTCAGCTAATCGCCAACTAATTGTTTGCCAAAGTCGTAGATATTTTGTAACTTTACAATGAACCCC
>VSPN01000020.1 GCA_009775355.1 Muribaculaceae bacterium | reverse complement strand
TTAGAGCTGACTCCTGCAATAGGTGTCAGCCCTAATTTTTCAATCGCTCAAAAAAAGTTTAGCGGACAGTAATAAAAGAAAAAAGAGAGGTCTGACCTCTCTTTTTTTTTTCTTGACTGGAAGCCAGACGGTTACTTGCCGATGATCTTTGTCATTCTTTCCAGCATTTCTACCGGTGATCCTGTATATTTCGGGTTACTGTCGAAATTGATACTGACGTGGGTATCGTTTTTGTCAAACGCAAGTGTGTAGACGGTGCTGTCTGTCCTCAGGGTCACCGCATTTCCTTTTGAGTCAGTGGCGGTGTAAATGCTGTCTCCCTTCTCGAATGGCGTCTTGAGTACCACCTTGTAGTCGATCTTGGCCCGGTTGCCGTTCTCATATATGTATAGGGCCGACTTCTCGGGGCTGAGTGAGACAAGCACACGCCCGTCGAATTTTCCGGAGCGCTTGTTTTTTCCGGTGATATCGTATGAGTCTGCGATATACTCGCCGCTCTCGACCGGCTGTCGGCTGATTGCAGTTCCGGCTTCTGTTGCGGGTGATGACTCCTTTTCCGAACTCTCTCTCTGGACGCAGGCAGTGACCGACAGAAGCGCCACCGCGACAAGGCTTTTCAAAATTGGATTTTTCATGACATAAATGTGTTGGTTTTACCGATTTCTTATTTCTTGTATTTCATTATCTCTTCTTTCATCCCCTGGGTTATCACTACGGTACGTCCGCTTCGGCGAACGTACGACTCCTCGATTCCGGCGGGACGCTCGCGTGAATCTGCGGCAAGTCTGACTATGCATCTGCTGTAAGGTCTGATCTTTATCCGGAGCACTGTTCTTCCCTCAGCGTTTGTCTCGATTATGGAGTCGATATGCGTGTTGGCGATTTCCGACGGATCTTTGTTGCCTTCTGTCTCGGCAAAGGCACGAGTCAGGATACGCTGCACATACAGACGGTAGTGATCAGCGTCTGGACTTGATATGTATCTGAGCTGATGTAGTTTCTGTATGTCATAATCGAGCCCGATGGCATAGCCTGCATCATTTACTCCGATCAGCAGGTCTCCGCCGGAGCGTGAATTGAGAAATCCGCACACAGCCTTGATTATGGCCCATTTCTGAAGTTCGGGGTCTGTTATGTCTTCGGGCGATTTTCGCTGATTGTATGGAGGAAACACAACCGATGACTTGAATTCCAGGTTGATGCTCTCGACTCCGTAATAAGTGCGGTCGTCAAGTATCGAGACATATTCGTCCTCCACATGGAGCATACGTGCTATCGATTGCTTGATGTTGTTGAGTTCCGATTCGTCGATTATGTCGATAAGGCTGTTGGATGCGCTTACGAGTGCACCCACTTTGGAAAGGATATCGGTGCTCCCCTGATCTGTATTGATCTTTCCAGTGTGCAGAACATCTTTCTTCTTGTATTGCATGAGCGTTGACACGATCCGTTCCCGCTTTTCACTTTCCGGGTTTCCGGAAAGTATCTCCTGTCGGGGCAGAGGCGTCATTTCCTTGTCGGAAGCGAACTTCACAAGTTCATGGAGATATCGGTTCTCATGATCGATATATGCGAGATCCTCATTCCTGCCGGTCATTATGCAGAGCATAGCGCATGCTGTATTGTATTCGAGGCGCGTCCGACACGACATGACCCCGCTGTTACCGATGCGGTGTATTATCGGAATCAGAAGAGAGCACTCCTCTGCAGAGGCTTCTTTCAGTTCTCCTACTGAATGCCCTGCTCCGCACTCCTCGGCTTGTGTCCGCGAGTATTCTATGAAATTACGAATCATGTTTCTGTCGGCCGAGTCTGCGGTCAGAAGCAGGTCTCCGCATGCCTCGTCCGACAGGTCGTAGGGCTCGCCGTATACATAGAAATCCTCTTTGTTTACGTCGGGAGCCTCCTTGTATGTCCGGAGCAGAATCGGAGTCCTGTTTTCAATGGCATCGGTGAAGAGTCGTGACTCTTCCTCATCGAGTGCATCTGCTTTAGATCTGTCTATGCCGACGCGCAGACCGTCTTCGGTTATCCATTGGGTTCCTTTTGCGTAGTAGTTGCCGAATACCGCGGCTTTGTTCTGAGAGGCGCACCCGCAGGCATAACGGCGGTAGTAATCTTCGAATGCGTCGTATACCTCAAAGCTATATCCTTCTTTTGCCGACGGATACACCATGATTATGTCACCGGTCTCGAGCATCTCGTTGATAGTGCGCATCTTTGGCCTGTGCAGAGGCATTTCAAGAAGTAGTTTGCCTGAAATCTTGTGATAGCGGGGATCAATGGTCTCGGCTTCGAGTCTCCAACCGTATTTCGATGTGATTCTAACAGGGAAACTGTCCTGGTAGGTATAAGTCTCACGGCTTGCCATCGCGACAGGCTTGTATGATTCCTGCATCTTCACAAGCCTCTGCATGGTGTGGTAAAGACGTCCGAACTCATCGGCATATTCGAAGTTCTCTTTATCGGTAAGCACGCGCATCAGACGTGGCAGTTCAAACAGCTTTTCAAATTTCCTCTGAGTGTATTTTACCTTGTTTGCAAGACTGAGATCCGGAATGCCCGATGACCTGATCACCAGCAGACCGTTGTTTTCCAGAAAATAAGAAGGATCTCCGGGTGCGGCGTCGGCGAATCTCATTATCCTGACACGATACATCATGGCAAGATCATTGACATGATGTGTAGCTATGTCGTTCCATGTAAAACCGGTATTGACAAGTCTTCGCCTCCTTATGCAGTTTACAATTATATCATATATCGATGTCAATGTGTCAAGCCCGTAGTTTATGTCAGACTGGGCAAGCAGGGAGGCAAGGGTCATAATTGTGCGGTGCTCGGTGTGGCCGGCTTTATAAGAAGCGAGTATATGCGCGCACAATAGTCTTATGACAAGCACTCTGTCATATGCAAGTTCAGTCTGCCTGAAAAGGGGAGTGGCATCGACAGCGCGGCTGATCTCTTCCGCCAGTTGTCGCATGCATTCTATTGTGGAGTCAAAGTCCGAATTATCTTCTGTCGGGTAATATTCATACCGGCTGAGATAGTTTATAAGGTTTTCAAAATTATCAAGAATATAGTCTTTCTTGATCTGTAGCCAGAATTGCGGCCTGTTTACTGATGCCATGATTATCTTGATTTTGAGTCATTCATTAGTGGATACGGACGCGGTAGCGTGTTGCCGTATTTCCATCGTCCAACGCAAATATAATGAAAAAATATGACAATCCCGCCACTTTGACGATACAAGTGGCGGGATTGTTTGAATTTTTTTGAGAATATGGCTGTTATCCGAATTTAGATATCTTGCGTAGCTGGGGTTCGTTGACTATGCGAATTCTTCTGCCGTCGACAAGAATGAGTTTTTCCGTCACAAATGATGTTAGGGTCCGGATGGCATTTGATGTCGTCATGTTGGAGAGATTGGCCAGATCCTCGCGGCTCATGTAGATCTTGAGAGTCGCTCCGTCTCCCTCATAGCCGTAATTGTCGGCGAGCAGAAGCAGAGCCTCGGCCAGACGTCCGCGTATATGCTTCTGTGTCAGGTTGATTATCTTGGTATCAGCTCCGCCGAGATTGCGCGACAACTCATGAATGAAGAATAGTGCCAGATCGTTGTTCTTGCGGATGATCTCTTCGACTATCTTCATCGGGATTATGCCCAACACCGAAGGCTCAAATGCCGCTGATGACGACACATAAGGCTCGCGCGCGAAATACGCTCGATAGCCGAAATACTGAACCGGCCTGTACAGGCGCAGTATCTGCACACGGTCTCCTATGCCGCTCTTGAACAGTTTTACTTTGCCTTCAAGAAGGCAATAGAGATTTTCGGGAGTCTCTGACTCCGCATAGATGATCTGGTTTTTTTTGTAACGTTCATAGTGGAAGTTTTCCGCGATGATTCTTTTCTCGTCAGGTGTCAGCGCGTTCCACAGTTCAGCGAGATCGTCGCCGATGATTCGTTCCAGTGAGCTCTTCTTTATCATGCAGTTCGCTTGTTGATCCTTCTCTGAAGATCGGTGAAACGTATTGTCCGACTTGCACTTTTTTGCTTACTGAAAAAAAGTTTAAATCGAATTTATATGTTTTATAACACAAATTTACAACAAATTTATAAAACATATAAATTTAGCAGAAGTTTTTTGCTCTAAATTTAGAAAAAATGTGTGTCAGGGCAGGATTTACAACTGATTCCTTATCCTGATACGGCATATTTTTTATTTACGTTTCTTTTTCCCGTTTCCGGTTCTGGCCACCTGAGTGTGTCTGATCTCTTTGGGTACACATTCTTTTGGCAAAAGATTCTTGCATTTTGATATTATATTGGTATCTTCTCTTTTGTCGAGTCCATCTTCGATTGTCATTATGACGCGTTCTCCCCATTTTTCATCCGGCAGTGACGATATCATGACAGGAACGCCCAGCTCGCGCTCAAGAATGTCTTCCACCACTTCGGGATGGACTTTCTTTCCACCTGTGATTATCACGTTGTCATATCTGCCGAGTATGGTGAATCCACCATCTTCCGCAATGTCTGCAATGTCGTTGGTTACAATCCGCTGCCATCCGTCCATCTCGATCACAAGACGCGATTCGCGGTCGGTGTATGTCCTGATTCCATCGAGCGTCATGAATGCGCCGGGCGTGACGGAGACACACCGCAGTGCGATGTGCGATGCGGTCTCTGTCATGCCGTAGGTCTCCCATGCTTCAAGCCCGGATTTTGCGATTCTTTCTCTCAGATGCGAAGGTATCGGGGCTCCCCCTATGATGACTGCCCTTATCTCTGGCATATCGTGAAGGTTGTCAAGTATGTGGATCATCTGTGACGGAACAGTTGCAAGCAGGTCAATCCTCATTCCGTCATATTTATCAAGGGGGCGGTTGCTTGGCCTCTCCCATGTAAGCTCAGCTCCGGTCTCGTATGCCCTTACGGCCATCATCATGCCTCCTATGTAGTCTGGCGACACACATGAATGCAGGTGTGAGTTGCTGTCAAGACCGAAAAAGCGTATGGTGCGCCATGCGCTTTTTCGCATCTCGCTTTTGGGAAGACATATCTCTTTGGGCGTGCCTGTCGATCCTGATGTGCGACATATTATGCAGTCTGACGGCGATTCCCACTCTTTGGCAAAGTCTGTGTAGTTCATTCTCTCCAGTCGAGCGCGTCAAGCTGGCTCCGGTCAAGTGTTATGTCGGGATTGTAAAGAAGCGAGTCCTGGTCAAGGTAAACAGGAGAAGTGAAGTTGTTGCAGAATACCCCGCCCGTGCCAAGGCCCTGAGGCAATGGATTGTGAAGTGTCGCAACCCACTGCGAAAGTGCGTTGAGACCGATGTTTGACTCAAGCGATGATGTCACCCACCAGCCTATGCCGCGCTCTGCGGCAAGGTCTATCCATTCCTGTGCTCCGGAGAATCCGCCTATAAGTGAAGGTTTCAGAACTATATAGGCCGGTCTGATGCAGTCGAGGGTCTCCTCTTTCTCTGTTGTGGTGAATTTGCCGATCAATTCCTCGTCGAGTGCCACCGGAAGGGGAGAGATCTCGCATAGGAAGCGCATGAGCTGCGGGTTTCCGGCTTTTATCGGTTGCTCGATCGAATGCACTCCCAGATCAGCGAGTCTTTTCAGTCTCGGAATCGCGCAGTCCATGTCAAATCCGCCGTTGGCATCCACTCGGATCTCGACTCGGTCTGTGTCGTACCGGTCGCGGATGTGCCTGATCATGTCGACTTCCTTTTTCCAGTCTATCGCTCCGATCTTTAGCTTTATGCACCTGAATCCTTCAGACAGTTTCCTTTCGATCCGTTCGACCATAGTGTCATAGTCGCCCATCCAGACAAGTCCGTTTATTCGGATGCCGCTTGCTCCGTGAGTGAACGGAGATTCGAAACAGACTCCCGAACAGCCGCCGGAGTAGTCGCGAATGGCCTGTTCCAGTCCGCACTGCAGCGAGGGGAAGCACGTGAGATCTGTCTTGAGTCCGAGCCTTATGTTGGCCTGAAGTTCCATCAGCTTGTAGAAGAAGCGGTCGTCTGCCTCGGGCGACAGTCCGGGAAATATGGCGGCCTCTCCTATGCCGTACTGTTCAGGGTTATTCTCGTCGAATAGCCTGAGCATGCATGTGATCTTTTCTGTCAGGACACCTCGGGAGGTACTTCCCGGTTCGTTGAATTTCAGCACGTAGGGTGCGAACTGGAGTCTCATCAGTCTTTAAGGTCTGTTGTTGAGTGGTTATGGTTGACTGTCAGGGGAATTTGGGATATTTGTCGAAATCGGGATCGCGCTTCTCAAGAAATGCGTTTTTGCCTTCCTGAGCTTCGTCGAGCATATAGTAGAGCAGTGTCGCGTCGCCGGCAAACTGCATGAGTCCGTGCTGGCCGTCAAGCTCGGCGTTGAGGGCGCGTTTTATCATTCTGATCGCAAGTGGCGAGCGTTTCATTATCGTGCGGCACCATTCGACTGTGGTTTCCTCCAGCCGGTCGAAGGGCACGACGGCGTTGACCATTCCCATTTCGAGGGCTTCGGCGGCGGTATACTGGCGGCAGAGAAACCAGATCTCGCGTGCTTTTTTCTGCCCGACGCAGCGAGCCAGATAGCTTGCGCCGAATCCTCCGTCAAAGCTGCCAACTTTGGGACCGGTCTGTCCGAACCGGGCGTTTTCCGACGCGATCGAGAGATCGCATATTACCTGAAGCACATTGCCTCCGCCGATCGAATAGCCGTTGACCATGGCGATGACCGGCTTGGGGATGGAGCGGATCATCTGGTGCAGGTCAAGCACATTGAGGCGGGGAACTCCGTCTTCTCCTACGTAGCCCCCTTCTCCCTTTACGTTCTGGTCGCCGCCGCTGCAGAATGCCTTGTCGCCGGCTCCTGTCAATATGATGACGCGTATGTCAGGATTTTCGCGGCAGATGTGGAAAGCGTCGAGCATCTCCATATTGGTCTTAGGACGAAATGCGTTGTAGACTCTTGGACGGTTGATCGTAATTTTTGCGATACCATCGAATTTCTCGAAGAGGATATCCTCGTATTCTTTTATTGTTTTCCAGTCAAACATATTCATATATTATTGAAGTTTCAGGATCTTTCCGTGAATATCATGAGCCGGGTCTCTCCATCCACCGGATCAGAGTCTCCGCGCTTGTATCTGGATCGGCTGTGATCTCAAGAAGCGTAGACGGGGTTTCATACAGATATTCCAGTCCGGCGGCGAGGCTCTCCATGTCGTGGGCGTTGCGGTAATTCCAGCCGTAGACGCGTGCGACATCTCCGACCGGAAGCCGCTGGTCGCAGCAAAAGTATTTCTCGCGGGTCTCAAGCTGGCGTGTTGTCTTTATGAAACGGAATATCCCGCCACCTCCGTTGCTTACCACAACGATGCGCAGATCTCCGCCTGCAAGTTTCTGAAGATGCATCACTTCGGGGCAATATGCGAACGACATGTCACCTGTCACAAGCAGGGTAGTCCCCCCGTAAGCCATCGACACTCCGAGTGCGGTCGCGTTTGTGCCGTCTATACCCGAGACACCGCGGTTGCAATAGCTGGCATGCGGAGGCTTGTCTGTGAGAAGCTGCGCATATCTGACACAGGTGCCGTTGGAGAGAAAGACATTGTAATTCTCCGGCACGGATGCGAATACTCTTGCGAGAGCCGACAGTTCAGACCAAGGTGTCACGGAGAGTCTTCTCAGGTTGTTCTGAAATATTCTCTCTCTCTCGATCTGCCACGCGTCGCGATAGCCGACACCGGGCATACAGTGCCCTTTTCTGATAAGTTGACGCGTCATTGACGCTATCCCTTTGAAGAATCTTTGTGGGGAGTAATCCACATGCAGCGAAAGGTGCTGGAAGCAGTCAGTCGAAACATCGGTGTCAGAAAGGGTCCAGTGCTCGGCGGCTGTGCATCCGCGCAGGTATTCCTTAAGCATTCTTGACACGAGTGCGCCTCCGACCGATATGACCACGTCGGGACGCAGCGAGTCGAGCTGCTCTTTCTCTATTCCTGTGAAGAGAGAGTCGGCCATGAAGGCATGGCCGTCAAGGTGCAGATTGGATATAGTCTCGCAGATGACAGTCACATTGGGAAGCCGTGAGAATTCCGACAATGCCTTGTTGAGTTCATTGTCAGCACCCATGAAGCCGGCGGTCACCATTACTTTCTTATCTGTCAGGCGGAGAGCCAGCTCCCTGCAGAGATGGGGAGGAAGAGGAGCATCGTTGGGTATCACTTCGACTGTGCGGACATGTCGTCTGCGAAGCGCGACAGTCTCGTCAAGAGGGGTGCCGAACTGCATGTTGACATGCACCGGTCCGGGCATACCGGATGTGGCTGTGGTGTATGCCTCATTTGCAATGCGGTTGACAAACCATTCTCTTTCAGATCGGTATTCCGGATTTGCACAAGGCGAAATCATGCCGGTCTCCGGGGGTATGTCGTAGCTTCTTTTGACGATCTTGTCGAGAGCTCCCGGCTGCCTTAGCGTCTGCGAGTCATCCTGATCGATCCATTGCGACGGCCGGTCGGCCGTGATCACAATTAGCGGAATATTCTGGTAATAAGCCTCAGCCACAGCTGGGGCATAGTTGTAGAGGGCTGTGCCCGACGTGCATATCAGAGCAATGGGACGGCGGGTGACCAGACCGATGCCGAGAGCGGCGAATGCCGCTGTCCGTTCATCTGGTATGATGATTTTTCTGAGTTCGTCGCGGGCGGAAACTCCTATAAGCAGGGGCGCGTTGCGGCTGCCAGGCGACAGGATCACTGTGTCAAGCCCCCGGGCGGTCATTACGTCAAGCAGTTCCCTGCAGTTGGCATTGCCTGTGTCTGCGGTCAGGGTGTCAGATCCGGTCTCAGTCATCTTTGCTTCCTGACATCTTTACGGGGTTGTAGCCGAGTAGAAACGCGCTTGCCTCCATTCGTTTTTTTCCGGCAGGCTGAAGCGATATGATCTCAAGCAGCATGTCAGATGCGGCTACATAAAGCCGCTTTCCCTCTTTTACGACTGATCCCGCCGCTTTCTCTTCCGAGGGGATTCCGCTGAGGACTGTAGCGAATATCTTGGTGCTGAATTTTTTACCTGACTCCTCTGTGACGGTTGTGAACGCAGCCGGGTAAGGTGAAAGGCCGCGCACTTGATTGTGGATCTCCATAGCGGTGCGGTGCCAGTCGATCTCGCAGTCTTCTCTGAATATCTTGGGTGCGCCGATGAATTCTCCCTCAGGCTGGGGGCGTGTCTCAAGTGTGCCGTCAATGATCTTGCAGACGGTGCTCTCCACCATTTCGGCACCCATCTCCATAAGCCGGTCATGGATTGTGCCTGCGTTGTCGGAGTCTTCTATAGGAGTGCTGCGCTGCTCTATCATGTCACCAGTGTCGATCTCATGTTTGAGAAAGAATGTGGTGATTCCGGTCTCTTTCTCTCCGTTCATGATCGCACGGTTTATCGGTGCGGCACCGCGATATCGAGGAAGCAGGCTCCCGTGAAGATTGAATGTGCCGAGTCTCGGCATATTCCACACGACTTCAGGAAGCATACGGAACGCGATGACAATGAAGAGGTCGGCGTTGATCTTGCGCAGAGCACTGACAAATTCCTCGCTCTTGAGCCGTTCGGGTTGCAGCAGCGGCAGACCTTTATCTTCGGCATAGATTTTGACGTCGCTCTTAATCAGCTTGTGGCCGCGTCCTGCTGTCTTATCGGGCATGGTGACGACCGCTGCCACATTGTAGCCTTCGCTGACAAGCCTGTCAAGACTCGCCACTGCGAATTCCGGAGTCCCGAAAAATACTATCTTTAAATCTTCTTTTTTCATCGTGTATATGTATCCCCATCGGTTGAGGAAAATCATGTTGTGGCTCAGTCTTCCGTAAAATGCCGGAGAACGCGCCTGTATGAGTTGAATATTTTGGATTTGGAGACGAACCCGATGTATCTGCCATTTTCGACAACTGGCAGATTCCAGGCGTTTGTCTTGTCGAATATCTCCATTACCTTGTCCATAGGCATGTCGGTCTCGATCACGGCCGGTACGGCGGCCATGAATCTTGAAACGTGCATCTTGGGATAAAGATCGGTGCGGAACATGATGTTGCGTATGTCATCGAGCAGCACGATTCCCTTGAGCATACCTTCGGAATCGGTTACAGGAAAGAGGTTGCGGTTTGATACGGATATGACATCGACCATCTCGCGCAGGCTCATCTCCGGGTGAACTTCTCTGAAGTCTCTTTCGATTACATTGTCGATCTTGAGAAGTGTGAGCACGGCCTTGTCTTTCTGATGTGTCACGAGATCTCCGGCCTTGGCGAGACGCATGGTGTATATGCTGTATGGTGTGAAGCACTGGATTGTGAAGTAGGCGAGTGCTGACACAATCAGCAGCGGGAGAAACAGGTCGTATCCGCCAGTCATCTCTGCGGTGAGGAAGATAGCCATAAGCGGTGCATGCATGACTCCGGCCATGACTCCGGCCATTCCCATCAGTGTGAAATTTTTCTGTGAAAGTTCGATTCCGAGATCAAGGTTGTTGATGATGAATGCGAACAGAAAGCCTGTAAGTGCCCCTACAAAGAGCGACGGGGCGAATGTGCCGCCGACTCCTCCCGCACCGTTTGTGGCCGAGGTGGCGAACGCTTTCATAAGTGTTATAGCTCCGATAAAGAGAGCGAGAAACCACACATTGTCGCGGTCGACGTAGAAGAATGTTCCGTTGACTACCGCTCCGGCGTCTCCGTCGAGAAGGTGGTTGATGGCATCGTAGCCCTCGCCGTAGAGCGGCGGGAAGACGAACACCAGACAAGCTATCAGTCCGCCTCCGACTATGATTCTGAGCCATTGCGCCTTGACTTTCTTGAACATTGATTCCATCAGGAACATCACCTTGGTGAAGTAGACCGACATGAGTCCGCAGACCACGCCGAGGGCTACGGTCCAGGGAATCCGGCTTGTCATGAACGGCTCGCTCTGGGAGAAGAAAAATTCGGCACTGTATCCCTCAAGCACATAGGCAACCGTGGCACCGGCTATCGACGACAGAAGCAGTGGCATGACTGTCAGGCCTGTCAGATCGATCATTAGCACCTCGAGTGTGAAAAGCATGCCGGCGATAGGAGCACGGAAGATTCCGGCGATTCCGGCCGCCGCGCCGCAGCCGACGAGTATCATGAGTATCTTGGGAGAGAGCCTGAACGCCTGTCCGATGTTTGACCCGATTGCGGCTCCCGTATATACTATGGGGCCTTCTGCTCCGACTGATCCTCCGAATCCGATGGTTATCGAAGATGATATGAGCGAGGCATATGTGTTGCGGAGTTTAAGCCGCGATTTTCTGCGTGATATTGCGTAGAGCACTTTTGTGACTCCGTGCGATATGTTTTCCTTGATCACATATTTGACGAAGAGGACGGTGAGAATTATGCCGACCACAGGGTATACGAGATAGAGGTAGTTTTCTGTCGTATTGCTGAAGTGCGATGTCAGAACTGAAGCTATAAGATGAATCAGATATTTGAGAAGCTGTGCCGCTACACCGCATATGATGCCTACAATCAGAGAGAGAAGAATCACGAAGTTCTTCTCTTTAATATGATGTTCGCGCCAGATTACGAATCTAAGCCACATCTCGGTGGCGCGGTTGTGTCTTTCTTTGTATGCCATATGATTATGTACTATACTCCGGCCCCATTGATCACGGTCTTGACCGTGTGGATCATAATCTTTATATCGGTTGATATCGACATGTTGTTGATATACAGTAGATCATATCTTGATCTGGCCACCATCTCGTCGATATTGCGGGCATATCCGAATTTGACCATCCCCCAGCTTGTGATTCCCGGACACACCTGGAATATTAGACCGTAATAGGGAGCTCTCTTCATGATCTGCTCTATAAAATATTCCCGCTCGGGCCTGGGACCCACAATCGACATGTCCCCCTTGAGAACATTCCAGAACTGGGGAATCTCGTCTATGCGGTATTTTCTCATTATCTTGCCCCACGGGGTGACGCGGCAATCGGTCTCGCTCGACAGCTGGGGTCCGTCTTTCTCAGCATCGTTTCTCATCGATCTGAACTTATAGATTCTGAACGGACGGTGTCCTTTCCCCACACGCTCCTGACTGTAAATGGCCGGGCCTGGAGATGTAAGCCTTACAATCAGTGCTGTGACGCCGATAAGAGGACTAAGCACTGTCAGTGCTGCCAGTGACGTGATGACATCGAACGAACGTTTCACGTTTTTCTGAAATTCCGATATCCTCGGCGATGTCAGATCAATGAACGGAATGCCGAGTATGTCGTTCATGTGGATGTTGGCGGTCACGTACGACAGAGTATCGGGTGCGATCTTGACCGGAATGCCGAGCGGAAACAATCGAGACAGAATGTCCATGATGTCGTTGTCATAAATACGCTCGGGTGCGAATATTATCTGGTCAACACCATAATCGTCGCATATGAGTTCCAGTTCGTCAAGTCCCCACGACGGCATGCCGTCGTGGATCTGGTGCTCGCGGTCTAGCCGTATGAAGCCGATAACATCGTAGGTCCATACAGAGCCGGCCTGTTTCAGACGGTGGTAGACATCTCTGCTCTTTCGTGAATTGCCTATTATGAGGGTAGAGTAGATCCAATGACGTTTGCGGAGATGTCTTATGGTGCGCTCGGTCAGTGCCCATCGCCCGAGATAGGTGAACGACATGAGCGACCCGAACAGCACAAGAATAGTTTCGTAGTCCTTGATTTTGAGTCCTGTCGTGTCGTTTATCAGAAGAACCAGATAGATAATGGCTGTCGATACGATCACCGAGAGCAGCGTGGTGGAGAACTCTGACAGTCTGGACTTTATGAACGGATGGTTGTAAAAACCAGACAGCCAGTAGATTCCGAGTAGCGCGGCAGGCACAAGAATCTGCTCTGCCGCCAGTTTCGGACTTGCAAGATAATCCCACAGAGTGCTGAATCCATAGGTGTGTATGCCGAGCTCATGGTAACGGAATATGTTGAATAGAAAGAATGCGACCGAGACCATAACGAAATCCGCCACAACGTATTTCGTTCTTTGCATTGCCTTTGTAAAATTCCTTCCTTTCATCCGTCTGCGTGTTCATATGGCTGAGTCCGGACTTGCACTGGCTACAACTCCGGCTCTTCATCTTACAAAATTAAGAAAAAATCTGTAATAATATCCATATGCAGCCGCTATTTTGACGCTCTCCCGCGGTTGCCGGCTGTCAATCTCTCTGTTGACATCTGGCATTTTCTCATCTGATCACTTTTATCACTCCGGAGTCCGAGACTTTTATTATGTTGCTGCTCTTGCGTCTGGATGAATCTTCCTGCCTGAATCTTACCACATAGTCCACTCCGTCAATGATCTCATCGTCGATATCGCTGAAAACCGCAGGTGTCTTTTTCCCCGACACGTTGGCCGATGTGGAGACTATGGGTCTCCTGAGGCGGGAACACAGAGTCCTGCTGAACAGTTCGGATGTGATTCGGATTCCAGCTGATCCGTCATCTGCAAGAAGATTGACGGCAAGCCCACGGGGACGGTCGTAGATTATAGTCAGAGGATTGACGGCAGCCTCTATAAGCATCCAAGCCGCTTCGGGAACTTCCTCGACTGTCCTTTGCAGTTCTCCTTCTGAGCCGACGAGTACGAGCATGGATTTCGCGTCACTCCGCTTTTTAAGATCATATATTTTTTTGACTGCCTCGGTGTTTGTCGCGTCACAGCCTATGCCCCACACCGTGTCGGTCGGGTAAAGAATTATTCCACCCTGTTTCAGGATCTCTACAGCCCGGGCCATGTCCTCCCGGTCATATCTCTCTTCTTGGTTTCTTTCTGTTTCCATTTTGCGCGTTTGGCGTTATTGGTCAGTTGTCTTCCTCTTTTTCGGTCTCTTCGATCCACAGTGCGGCGGCGGCATCACTCGGCATTCTCCAGTCTCCTCGCGGCGACAGGCAGACGCTTCCGGCCTTTATGCCGTCGGGCATGCATGATCTCTTGAACTGCTGGTTGAAGAATCGTCTGTAAAACGTTTTGAGCCAGTGCCTGATTGTATGGTCTTGATATTTGCTGCCGAATGCCTTACGTGCGAGCAGAAGGATTTTGCGCGGTTCTGTGCCGAACCGGAGCGTGTGGTACAGGAAGAAGTCGTGAAGTTCGTAGGGCCCGACGAGATCTTCTGTCTTCTGTTCGATGTCATTGTTGGCGTCGGGGGGGAGAAGTTCCGGACTGATCGGGGTGTCGATGATGTCCTGTAGCACGGCTGTCAGTTGCGGGTCTTCCGAATTTTCTGCATATCCGTTTACAAGATACCTTACGAGTGTCTTGGGGATGGAGGCGTTGACGCCATACATCGACATCTGGTCGCCGTTGTAGGTGCACCATCCTAATGCGAGTTCCGAAAGGTCGCCGGTGCCGACGACAATTCCGTTCAACTGGTTTGCGACATCCATCAGGATCTGGGTTCGTTCGCGGGCCTGACTGTTCTCGTATGTCACATCATGAATTGCCGGATCATGGCCTATATCCGCAAAATGCAGTCTTACGGCATCTCCGATAGGTATTTCCCGTTGTGTCACTCCGAGAAGTTCCATCAGTCGCGTCGCATTGCTTTTGGTGCGTCCGGTGGTGCCGAATCCAGGCATAGTGATTCCGGTTATACCTTTTCTGTCGAATCCGAGCATGTCGAATGCCTTGACCGTGACGAGCAGGGCGAGCGTCGAGTCGAGACCTCCGGAGATTCCGACTATGGCGCTCCTGCAGTTTATTGCTTTAAGCCGCGTGGCGAGCCCCCATGCCTGAATGGATGATATCTCGTCGCAACGATCTTTCAGGTCAAGAGGGTTCTCGTCAAGAAATGGATGCGCCTTTACTTTCCTGTATTTGAGTAGACTGTCGCTCTCTTTTCTATTGACTCCGCTGACCACAGCTATTACTCGCAATTCCCGATCATCGCAATACTCGTTGAAGGTTTCGAAGTGAGTCCTGTCGTGTCTCAGCATTTCAATGTCAAGATCGGCTATGGCGGTTTTTGTCTGTATCTCGAACCGCAGACTCTCCGCGAGCAGCGATCCGTTTTCGGCAATTATGCAGTTGCCGGCGAATGCCAGATCGGTCGATGATTCGCCTGCGCCGGCAGAAGCATACACATATCCGCAGCGGCATCTCGCCGACTGGTTGCGGATCAGGTCGAGCAGGTATCTGTGTTTCCCGATCAGTTCGTTGGTCGCCGACAGATTGACTATTATGTCGGCGCCGCCGGTTGCGAGGCGTGCTCCCGGGGGCTGAGGCACCCAGAGATCCTCGCAGATCTCTATGCCGAACATTATGCCGTCAATGCAGAAAATAAGGTCTGTGCCGAACGGAATCTTTGCTTGACCGATAACAATCTCTCCGCTTGTGTCTTTTCCTGATGAGAACCATCTCTTTTCGTAGAATTCTCCATAGTTGGGTATATGTGTCTTTGGCACGATGCCTTTGACCAGGCCTCCCTGTATCACGGCGGCGCAGTTGTACAGACGACCGTTGTGTCGCAGAGGAACTCCGACAACAGTTGTTATCTTCTTGTCTGCAAGCTCTTGGGCAAGTTCGGCCAAAGCCTTCTCTGCATTATCAAGAAGCAGCGTCTGTCCGAAAAGATCCGCGCATGTGTATCCTGTAACCGACAGTTCAGGGAAAACAGCCAGATCCACGTTCTCCGACTCGAATCGTGCGGTGGCCTCGATTATGTTGCGAATGTTGTGGTTGATGTCGGCAGCTCGCACTTCGGGCGAGCAGGATCCGACCCGTATATATCCGAAATTCTTCATTATTAAACAAGAACTTAATTTGCAGGCAGAGGCCGTGATAATTATATTATGCATAAGTTTCTTATACATAAATTCCCGGCTAATCCCGGCTGCTAATGCAAAATTAGCAAAACTTTTTTCACAATTTTAATGTTTCACAGTTAAATTCGTTAAAAATAATGTATCTTTACATTTTGAATCTATCGGCCCGACTTGACAACGCAGGAACCGAAGGCCGGCATGACATTTCTGCCTCATGACAAAATCAAGAAAACTACTCTATTCTACTGTCGCGATTCTTGCTGCGGCTTTTCCATGCGCAGTCTCTGCCCGCAGTCTGCCCGTAAAAGGGGAGAAGAGTCTCGGCGTTACCGCCGGCTATGCGTCTTATAACAACAGTGGGTATGCAGGGGTATATTTCCAGTACACGTTTGCTCCGCATGTCAGGATCGCTCCTGAGGTCTCGTTTGTGTTCAGGAATGAAGATAAGTCCGCCCTAACCATAAATGCGGACATGCATTTCCCGTTCCGGATTGCTCGGGGTGTGACTCTTTTTCCTCTCGCCGGTCTGACTTTCAACAACTGGAATTACCGTGGTGGAGGAAGTTCGCTTAAAGTCGGCGGCGATGTCGGCGGCGGATGCGACATCTACTTCACCGCGAATTTCAAGTTTACCGTCCAGGCCATATATTCGATAATGGACCGTACTTCCGGACTGTTTGCGGGAGCTGGTTTCGGTTATGTGTTCTGAGTCTCGTCCGCGCCATAAAGGACCTGATCGCATGGCCGTGGCATCATCAAGGCGTCAGTCTGGAAATATAAGAGCACGTCTGAATATAAATTAGGCGGCGCATATCGTAAGATACGCGCCGCTCTTTATTGGTCATGAACCGGTTTTTCGGTCTTATTTGAGAGCGTCTTTTACTGCATCGTTGGGCACCATCTCTTCTCTGAAAACATAAGCGCCGGTTTTGGGAGATTTCTCCATCACGATGATCTTGCTGTATGTACGGCCTTCACCTTTCTGGATAGAGGCCACGGTTTTCTTTGCCATGGGTCAGTGCTTATTTGATTTCTTTGTGAACGGTGACTTTCTTCAGAATGGGGTTGTATTTTTTCAACTCCAGACGACCTGTAGTGTTTTTGCGGTTTTTAGTGGTGATGTAACGTGACATACCGGGCATGCCGCTTGCCTTATGTTCGGTGCATTCGAGAATCACTTGAACGCGATTGCCTTTTGCTTTCTTTGCCATAATTCTGCTGTTCTATTAGAGAGAAAGGATTGTGATGTCTTTAAAGTCGAGATTGCCTTCAGCCTCAGCCTTCTTGAGAGCGGCGTTGAGTCCGATCTTGTTGATGGTGCGGAGCGCACGGGTCGAGAGTCGAAGCTGAATCCACATATCCTGCTCTACCCAGTAGAATTTCTTTGTTTGCAAGTTTACCTCGAACTTGCGCTTGGTGCGACGCTTTGAGTGAGACACATTATTGCCTACCTGCGCCTTTTTGCCTGTGATCTGACAAACTTTTGACATGGCTCTTGTTTGATTCTTTATTTATTTGACTTCAGTTTGTTCCTGACGCCATCACAGTTCTCATATCGTCACTAACTGCATCATATTCAGTGACTTTAAAGGATGTGCCACAAAACGTTTGCAAAGTTAATGCTTTTTTTGCTAATTTCCAAATGTTTCCGAATGTTTTCTACAATTAACTTCCACGTCTAATCTATTTAAGGCCGCATCCGGCGGGAGGCGTGATCTTGTATTTGTGGCATCTGTCGACGATATGTTGAATGCACCAGGCGGAGGATTAGATGAAGACATCTGTGCCATGCCTGAAGACTGTCCTGCCGATTCCGCGGATTCGTCTGTCTTCTCAGGTGGCTGAAGCCACGACGGCAGCGTAATCATATCTGCGTTTCCAGTCATCTGCTCCTTCGTTCACGGGCAGTGTGACCAGTCCGTCAAGATTCTTCTCGTCGCGAAGCAGGGCGGCATATTTCCCCATCGATCCCTGGCTCGTTATGTGGTGGCGGCATCGTGACATAAGTATAAGGTCGCACCATCCTTTGTCGGAGCCGTTGCCGGCGCAGACTGTTATCCTGCAGTCACCGAGTTCCGGTATAAGATGGCTTTCGCACCAGTCAGGCTCGTCGGAGAAGAGAAAGAATTGCGGATCAGTACATCTTGCCGCCACTTGTCTGACGCATTCCTTGAAATAGTCAGTTTCGGCGGGATGACCGTATGCCGCATTAAATCGCGCCAGATCTCCGCGTCTCACGTGGATGGCGCATGAATCCGCTCCGGCTTTCTCTATCATCCGCAATGTCTGAAGACTGCTGTTATTGAGAACACGCGTATCGATCTGAAAGACTTCTCTGAACAACCGGCTGTACATTTCCTCCGGGTCACGGAAATATCCGTCAAGATACGCCGGTGGAGCGGTTTCCTGCCATTCAAGACTATCATGGGTGTTGCCGAAGTAGTCGTTGCGGCGGTAGAAAAGGCTGATATATATGCGGTTGAGGATAGTATTGCGGCTTTCTTCGAATCTGAGTCCAGGAAAAATTCTGAGCAGATCAAAGTTTCGGCACATCCGCCCGTCGAGGTCGGTGCCGACATCGCGAAACCAACTGAGATCGTAAGCTACTCTGTGTCCCGACCGCGAAAGCAGCATGCCGACAAGATAGAAGTGCATCTGCGAACATATGCCTCCGTCCATGTGTATTATTATTTTTGATGGAACCAGACGAAGTCGCACAAGGCCGCGGGCAGCATGCGCGCATATATTCTTTAATAGGCGTTTCAGATCCATGTGAGGACAGATTGTCGCGACCGAATCCCTTCAGTCATCGTTTATGTCTTCCTGTTCCTTATAGTTGTTGCGAAGAAGCCTGATGAGCATAACCATGACATGGTTTGTGGCACTTTCTATCACATTGTCGCGGTCGCCGTCGAAATGTATGAGCTCGGTAACAGTCTGTCCGCCGTATCTCGCGCTCATCCATACTGTGCCGACAGGCTTGAATTTTGTTCCTCCGTCCGGGCCGGCGATGCCCGATGTGGCCAGCGCGCAGTCTGACTGCATCAGTGCGGAGACTCCGTCGGCCATCTCGGCCACCACCTCGCGGCTGACGGCACCGTATCGGCCGAGGTCGTTGCGCGAGACGCCGAGCACGTTGGCCTTCACATCATTGCTGTAGCTGACCACGCTTCCGAGAAAATAGGCCGATGATCCGGGATTGCGGGTTATCCGGTGTGCGATGTTCCCTCCGGTGCAGCTTTCGGCGCAGGCGATCGTCAGCTCGCGCTCGGAGAGAAGTTCTCCGAGCACCTGAGGGACACTCTTGTCTTCTGTCGTCACGATTTCCTCGCAGAACATGTCCTGAAGAGTCTGATGGTACTTGTTGATCTTGAATCTGAGGAGCTCCACTCCGTCGCTGACCCCGGTCAGAGTCACGCGCGTCACAAGATGGCTGCTGCTGATGGTGATTCTGATGAAATCGGGCAACTGAGCCTCGAAGTGTCGCATGATGTTGCTCAACTCGTCATGAGTGTAACCATATATGACCACATGGCGTGTCTCCTCGGCAAGAGGCTGGCCGGAAATGACCGCGGCTGTATCGGTCGCTTTATTTTTCATAGTCTGTGTCATCAGATTGTGGTCCGGGCGAAGGGGGGGAGCCCGAGATCACAGAATTCTTTCTTCTGGTATTTGTAATATCCGGCCATGGCCACCATCGCGGCGTTGTCGGTTGTGAATTTTCTTGCCGGAATCCATGCTCTTACCCCGAGCCTGCCGCACAGGTCCGACACGGCCTGTCTGACTCCGGAGTTGGCTGACACGCCTCCTCCGATGGCCACATGCCGGACCCCGGTCTCCCTGATGGCAGGTTCAAGCTTTGACAGCAGAATGTCGATGATGGTCTTCTGGAGCGACGCGCATAGATCCGCGCGGTTCTTTTCAATGAAATCCGCATCTTCTTTGACGGCATCGCGCAAAGTGTATAGAAACGAAGTCTTCAGTCCGCTGAACGAATAGTCGTAGCCTGCGGTATGGGGCTTGCTGAACTTGAATCTCGTCGGGTCTCCCTCGCTTGCAATCCGGTCGATGTGCGGACCTCCCGGATAGGGCAGTCCCATTATCTTCGCGCATTTGTCAAATGCCTCGCCGGCCGCATCATCTATAGTCTGTCCGATGATTCTCATCTCAGACGGCGAACTGACAAAGACTATCTGCGAGTTTCCGCCGGAAACGAGCAGGCACAGAAACGGAAATTCCGGAGTCTCGTCTTCCGGATTTTCCTTGATGAAGTGTGACAGGACATGGCCGTGGAGATGGTTGACATCGACAAGCGGGATATCGAGTCCTATGGCCATGCCTTTGGCAAATGAAGTGCCGACGTGAAGCGAGCCGAGAAGCCCCGGACCGCGCGTATATGCTATCGCGCTGAGGTCTTCAGCCCTGACACCGGCCTGACGCAACGCTTCCGAAACCACCGGTACGATATTCTGCTGGTGAACACGCGACGCGAGTTCTGGCACGACGCCTCCATATGCCTCATGGACTTTCTGACTGGCAATGACATTGCTTTTTAGAAGTCCGTCGGCAATGACGGCGGCCGACGTGTCATCGCATGATGATTCTATGCCGAGTATTATGTCGCTCATCTCTGTTGAACTTATTACGCTTTTATTACATACAAAGTTAGTCATTTAACCTCTAATATAAAAGAAAATTCGTAAATTTGCACTGAAATGTCAACTACAAGGTCTGTTTATAAGGTAATGCGCAGTGTTCTTTTCACAGCCATCATGGCGGTGATCGGGCTTATGGCCACGCTGTATATCCTTGTATCAGTTCCATCTGTGCAACGCCGCATCAAGGATCGTGCGGAACGCGAGCTGACGTCTCTGCTCGGCGGACGCGTCTCGGTCTCGGCGGTCGATATCCTTCCGTTCAATGAGGTGAGAATGCACGGGGTGTCTCTGCATACACCTTCTGGTGAACGGTGCCTGTCGGTCGGACGCCTCGGCGCGGGCATAGATTTATGGACATTGCTTGTTTCGGGTGAGATCGAGATCGTTTATGCCGAAATTATCTCTATGGATGCCCGTATAGTCCAGTCTGCTGACGGGGCTCCTCTAAATATCCAGTTTGTCATCGATGCTTTGTCGGGTAAGGAAAAGAAAACTCCCCCTCCTGAATTCAGGGTCGTGTTGCGCAATGTGGTGATACGCAAATCTTCTGTATCGTTCGACCGCAAGTATATTCCCCGTTTGGCTGACTGCAGTAAGCTGGATTACAACCATATCTCTCTTTCCGATTTTCGTGCTGACATAGAGATGCCTCTCATTTCAAACGACAGTATCGTGGCCGATCTGCGTCGGCTGGCGTTCAAGGAAAAGTGCGGCCTTGATGTTGATGGACTTTCCATGAAGGCAGGTGTGTCTCCTCGCGGACTCTCGTTTTCCGATTTTAGCCTGAAGGTCGGAAATTCGGTCGTTTCCATATCCGATCAGAAGCTGTCGATGCACGGATATACTGATATCCCGAATGCGCTGCGCAGCCAGCCTCGGTCTGTCATAATATCGGCGGATCCGCTTGTTCCATCTGATTTATCGGCTTTTTTTCCGCCTTTGTCCGGATTTTGTGAAACAATGGCTCTGAATATCAGACTCAGAGGAAATCCGGATGATATCGTGACTTTGGAGAGTCTTGATTTGCACGGGAAGAGCGGAGATTTCAGCATATCTTTTTCCGGATCCGCATCAGGCTTGTCGGATCCGGCTGCCGTATCGGGCATACTGTCATCGTTTGAAGCCATGTTGCCGGCTTCTTTCAACGATAGAATAATGGGAATGCTGCCGGATGTTTCCGAAAAGGCGCGTGAAATGGTGTCTTCATCGGGCAACATCGGCATAAGTATGTCTGGTAAATTTGACACGGGCGGCAGGAACATATGTCTTGTAGCCGGTCTTGTAACGTCTGCCGGAGATCTATCTGTCGAAGGCCGGGCGGACTTTGGCGACGGAACGGTCAGTTTGTCAGACATATCTGTGAATTCCGATTCATTTGATGTCGGACTTCTGACCGGCGATAGACGTCTCGGTCTTGTAGCGTTCGGGCTGTCGGGAGATGCCCGGTTTAATAAAAAAATGGCAGAAGGCAGTATCGGAGTCAATGTGCCTTTTGTAGACTACAACTCCACAAGATTCGAGAATATATCGCTTGCTGCCGCAAAAGAGGCCGACAGGATAACTGCTCATGCCGAAGCCGACGATGTGCACGTCTCTTTTTCAGCTGATGCTGACTGCATTATTTCTGGGATGGAATCAGAGTGGAATCTCGATGCCGTGATAAATCATGTCATGCCCGATGCATTCGTCCCGGGATCGAACAGGGGCATCAGATCGGTGTCCGGAATTGCTCATGCGGCTCTGCGCGGCAATTCACCCTATGGTCTTACGGGGCGGATATCGTTTGACGATGTCGGTATCGCAATGGCATCGGGGCCGGATTTCCATCTCAATGAGTTTGCGGTCTCCGCCTCGTGCGAGGATGATATGAGGTCTTATAAGCTGGTGTCGGATTTCCTGAGCGGGAGTCTGTCCGGTGCTTTCAATCCGGCTGATATGTCAGAAATGATATCCGGACTGTCAGAGAAGATCCTGCCCTCTTTTGTGCAGTCGAAGAGTATGCCCGACACGCGTGGGCAATACGCCGATCTGACCTTAACTCTTTATCCATCGGATGACCTTTATTCGATTCTCAGGGCTCCGGTGCGTCCGGGAGTTCCGGTCGTATTGTCGGGAAGAGCTGACGGAACGGCGCGTTCTCTGTCTCTGAATGCAGACGCTCCTTATCTTGTCAAAGGGAAAGACAAACTCATAAAGGATACCAGACTTACACTCGAAGTCAAAGACTCTCTCCCCGCCGAAGTGGGTCTGCTTTGCAATTTCCCGATGAAAAACGATTATGCGGATATTGAAGTATCAGTGTCGGGTTATGATGACCATGTGGATGCGGATCTCGGATGGCGGATGTCAAGTAATCCGGATAATGCCGGAGACGTCAGGGTTGGGCTCGACATTTCCAGAAGGCTGGCAGACAATTCAGTGATGCTTGAAGCTTCTCTGTCTGATTCGGGCTTCAGACTGAACGGCGCGGAATGGACAGTCTCTCCGGCCCGTATATCGTATTCCGGCAAATCGTTGGCGGTGTCAGGCCTGCGCATCGCGCATGGGGTGCAGTTTGTCGATTTGCGGGGCATCGCATCGGAGGATCCTATGGATGTGATTACGGCAGAACTCGCCGGAATAGATCTGGAATATATCTTCAACATCCTTAATATCAATCATGTCTTTTTTGGCGGAATCGCCACGGGAACTGCGAGGGCAAGTTGTCTTTTTTCAGGCCAGCCGGTAGCCCGGACTGACGGTCTGTTTGTCAAAAATCTCGCATATAACGGCCATGTCCTCGGCGATGGCAATCTTGAGAGCCATTGGGATAATTCTCAAGGACTTGTTGCCATAAACGCCGATATTTCCGGCAAGGATGCATCTTCAGCCACTGTGAGGGGCGGAGTGTATGTCACTCGGGATTCTCTTTCATTCGACTTTCATGCCGACAGACTCGACATAGGCTTTCTTCAGCCGTTTATGAGCGGATTCACATCGAGTGTGTCAGGCAAAGCATCAGGTGATGTCAAACTGTACGGCACATTTTCCGATATCGACCTCGCCGGCAAAGTGTATGCCGACACCATAACCATGAAGGTCGACCATACAAATGTATACTACAGCGGATCGGATTCAGTGTTTTTCTCACCGGGACATATATCTGTTCCCCGGATCCGCCTGTATGACAGATATGGCAACAGCGGGCTGCTTCGCGGAGAGGTCAGTCATCGGTTTCTGAAAGATCCGTCGTTCGATTTCGAGATGTCGGGAGCGAGAAAGCTGCTTGTGTATGACACTGACATGAAAATGAATCCTCGATGGTATGGCCGTGTGTTTGCCGATGGATCCGCTACTCTACGGGGACGTCCGGGTCTCGTGGCTTTGAATATCAACATGCGCACAGCCAGAGATTCGGAATTCACACTTGTGCTTGACGAGACTCAGACCGCTGTAGACTATACGTTTCTGACTTTTTCCGACCACAGGCGACAGTTGCTTGAACTTGAGGATGAGAAGGAACTGTCTTTCGAGGAGAAGTTCCGCAAGAAAGTCTCGCCAGAACGAAAAGAGAGGCCCGATCTCTTCTCTCTTGATATGGCTCTCGATGTGACGCCCGGGGCAAGGATGGTGATCGTTATGGATCCGCAGGCCGGCGACAGGATCAAGGCCAATGGACGCGGAGCGCTTCATATGCACTACGACAGCGAGGCGGACGAACTGTCGATGTATGGCAAATACACTCTCGACAGGGGAGACTATAACTTCAGTCTCCAGGATCTGATTCTGAAGAATTTCAAGATAAGGCACGGAAGCTCGATCTCTTTCAACGGTGATCCGCTTGCCGGGATTCTTGACATTACGGCGGCCTATCGTGTCAACACCAATCTTACGGATCTTGATGCCTCTTTCGAATCGGATCCTGATCTCAACCGCACGAGTGTCCCTGTCGATGCGCTGCTTAAGGTGACAGGCGACATTCAGGCTCCCGAAATCAGTTTTGACATAAGTCTTCCTACTGTAACATCAGAAGTGGAGAGAAAGGTGAGGAGCATCGTCTCGACCGAGGACATGATGAACAGACAAGTGATATATATGCTTGCCCTCAACAGGTTCTATACGCCGGAATACACAGGTGCCGAACAGGGTGGCGAACTTGCTTCTGTGGCGTCATCGACTCTGTCATCGCAGTTGCAGAACATCGTCGGTTCGCTGACCGACAAGGTCTCGGTTGCGCCCTCTTTCAAGTCGGAGAAGAGCGACCTGTCAGACATGGAAGTGGATGTGGCGCTCTCATCAAGCCTTTTTGACAACCGTCTGCTCATCAACGGAAATCTCGGATACCGGGACCGCAGCACTTCACAGACCACATTTGTCGGTGATTTTGATCTGGAGTATCTTCTCTCACGCGATGGCCGTCTCCGTCTGAAAGCATACAATCATTTCAACGATGCTTCCTATTATCTGAAATCCGCGCTCACCACACAAGGTGTCGGCATAATATACAGGAAAGACTTCGACGATCCCTTCACATTCCTGAAGCGGATGTTCAGAAGAAAAAAGAAAACCGGTGCAGATCCGGAAATAACAAACGGAAACAAGAAGGAAAAGTGAAATCATTGAATATAGAAGGCATATTGGAGCGCATCAGTTTCATGCGGCGTGATTCTGTGGGCGTGGCATTCAGTGGCGGAGGCGCCCGTGGTTTTTCGCACATAGGCGTCATCATGGCCATGGAAAAGTTCGGCATACGCCCACAGATTGTCTCAGGAGTGTCGGCCGGTTCCATCGCAGCGGTGATGTATGCCGCCGGGCTTTCGCCTCTCGACATGCGCCAGTGTTTTGCCGATGCCAACAGGTTCGCCGATTTCCGCGAATGGACTGTGCCGAAAGACGGCATATTCAAACTTACTAAATTCTCAAAAATGCTTGAATCATGGCTGCCTGTCAGAAACCTCGAAGATCTCAGGATTCCGTGTGTGGTATGCGCAACAAATCTTGACCGGGGCACACAGGTGGGCTGGGGAAAAGGGGAGATCGTGCCGCGTGTGGTGGCATCATGCAGTATCCCGATTGTATTCAGGCCGGTCACAATCAACGGTGCCCATTATGTCGACGGCGGAGTTCTTCATAACCTCCCGGCATGGGCGATCCGTGACTATTGCGATGTCCTCTACGGCTCAAACTGCTCTCCCCTTAACAAGAATTACAGATACAAGGATTCACTTATCGACATAGCCTTGCGAACTTATCATCTGACCACGAAGTCGAACCTTGGTACCGATATCCGGCTGTGCGATTATGTAATTACACCCAGAGAGCTGACCACTCACGGCATATTCGACCTTTCGGCGCTTGATTCCGCCATAAGGATAGGTTATGAATCAGCATGTTCGGTGCTTGAAGCCATCGGCAAGTCGCGCAAGCAATAAAGCGGCAGAACCATGCAGCAGATATGATCAACAATAACAAAACTTGATTATGGAAAAGAAACTAATCATATATCAGGCGTTTCCGCGAATTTTCACGAATATGAACGCCGCCTGTGTGCCTGACGGCACATATGAGCAGAATGGCTCTGGCAAGCTCGTCGATCTTACACCAGGGTTGCTCGGATCGTTAGCCTCGATGGGAGTGAACTGTCTCTGGCTGACAGGAATCATCGAGATGGCAACAAAGACTTCTTATGCAGACGGCAGGATTCCTGCCGACAATCCCAATGTGGTCAAAGGTGAGGCTGGCTCTCCCTATGCCATAAAGGACTATTATGACATAGCTCCTTCGATCGCTGTCGATGTTGACAGGCGTATGGAGGAATTCGAGGAAACCGTGAAGCGTGTCCACGCGGCCGGTATGAGCCTTATAATAGATTTTGTACCTAACCACACGGCACGTGTCTATCACTCAGATTCCGCTCCGGCCGGAGTTGAGGATTTCGGTCAGCGCGATGATTACTCGAAGTTTTTTGCCCGCGACAATAATTACTATTATATCACCAACCAGCGGTTCGCTCCATCGTTCGACATAGCCCGGCCCGGCACAGAGCCTTATGTGGAATTCCCGGCCAAGGCTACAGGCAATGACTGTTTCACCGCTTTCTGCGGAGAGACAGACTGGTACGAGACCGTCAAGCTGAACTACGGATTCGATCCCGGTGACTGGTCGACCCATTATGATCCCGTCCCCGACACGTGGCTCAAGATGCTTCATGTGCTGCGATTCTGGGCGTCGAAAGGTATAGACGGCTTCCGGTGCGATATGGTCTTCATGGTGCCTCGTGAGTTCTGGCACTGGGCCATTCCTCAGGTCAAGAAGGATTATCCTCGCCTGATTTTTATCGGTGAGATCTATGATGTGAACTCATATAAGGATTTCCTTGAGTTCTGCCATTTCGATTACCTTTATGACAAGGTGAATCTGTATGACACTCTCAAGGGGATGGAATGCGACAATCTTTCGGCGGCGCAGCTTTCATCCTGCTGGCAGAGGGTGGACGGGATCGGAGACTCGATGCTCAATTTTCTCGAGAATCACGACGAGGTCAGATTCGCGTCGCGCGAATTCGCCGGCAATCCGGCCAAGGCCGTGCCGTTTCTTGTGGTCAGCGCAATGATGACCAAAGGCCCGTTCATGATCTACTACGGTCAGGAACTCGGAGAGATGGCTGTCGACAACGAAGGTTTCGCCGGTGACAATAACCGTTCGACCATTTTCGATTACTGGAGTTACGACACCATGCGCAGGTGGTATGATGCAGGCAGATGCTCGACGGCTCTGCTCACTCCACACGAGCGCTGGCTAAGATCTGTATATTCCAGAGTACTCAATCTCTGCAATGAGGCTGAGGCGATACGAGAAGGGGCGTTTTTCGACCTGATGTATGTCAATCTGCGCAACCCGGCATTCGACCCGCACAGGCATTTCGCCTTTATCAGGTATTCGGAGACGGAGGCTCTCCTTTTTGTGGTCAATTTCGATTCTAAGGCTGCAAATATAGGGGTGATGATCCCCGATCTTGCCTTCGACATGGCAATAATAGAAGAAGGAATATTCCATACGACCGATCTCATATGGGGACTTGACCATACATTCGAGGTCTCCCGCGACAAACCTGTATCGCTTGAAGTCGGTGGATATGACGCGGTTATTGTTCCTCTTCAAAAAATTGTCACAAAATCATCACGTAAATAACGCGAAATAGAAAATTAATTTCTAATTTTGCACTGTAAATGGGGATCGGCCTGATTGCCGGTCCGCCTGCCAACGGTAGCAGACTAACCAACATCATATATCGGATATGAACAGCAACCTTCCGCCGATAAAGGTATTCGCAGGTGAAGCTTCCCGCTATCTCGGAGAGAGCATCTGCAAGGAACTCGGCATCGAAATGGGCAAAATGAAAAAAGAGCGTTTTGCCGATGGTGAATTTGAAGTAGGCTTCGAGGAGTCGATCCGAGGCTCTGAAGTTTATCTTGTACAGTCAACTTTCCCGACGTCAGACAATCTGATGGAACTTCTTCTTATGATCGATGCGGCCAAGCGTGCTTCGGCAGGCTCGATAATAGCGGTTGTTCCTTATTTCGGATGGGCGCGTCAGGACCGCAAGGACAAACCCCGCGTGTCGATCGCTGCCAAACTCGTGGCCGACATGCTGACTGCGGCCGGCATTACCCGCCTGATCACCATGGATCTTCACGCGGATCAGATCCAGGGTTTCTTCAATGTCCCGGTCGATCATCTTTACGCATCCTCGATATTCATCCCCTATATCGAGAGCCTCAAGCTGAAGGATATGGTTATTGCGTCGCCTGATGTAGGCGGTGCGAAAAGAGCCAACTCCTATGCCAAATATTTCGATGTGCCTCTCGTGCTCTGCCACAAGACCCGCGCCAAAGCCAATGTGATAGCCACGATGACTGTGATCGGCGATGTAAAGGACAAGAATGTGATTCTTGTCGACGACATAGTCGATACCGCAGGTACGATCACCAAATCGGCCGACCTTCTTCTCGAACATGGTGCGAGATCCGTGCGTGCACTCTGCAGTCACGCGGTGATGAGCGATCCTGCCACTGACAGAGTAAAAGAGTCCGGGCTCGAAGAGATCATCTTCACTGACTCGATTCCATATGTCCGCGACAACAGCAAAGCTACCGTCCTTCCTGTCGCGAAACTTTTTGCCGATACGATCCGTCGTATCCACAATAACCAGTCAATATCCTCGCAGTATCTTTTCAAATAAAGATGTCTGTCAGACAGTGACAAGCAAGGCAATAATAAAGAGGCCCGGATCAACTCCGGGCCTCTTTGTTGTCGTTATGCTGGATTGGTGCGTTACCAGATTATGACGCGCTCTGATTCGGGACGGAACATCTCATCGCCTTCTTTCACGTCAAATGCCTTGAAGAAGGGCTCGATGTTTTTGAGCGAAACGTTGACACGGTTGATGCCGAGAGAGTGCACGTCGCCTGTGGTGAGATTGCGGATTTCCTCGTCGCGGATGTTAGTGGCCCAGAGATTGGCGAAGTTCATGTAGAACACCTGTGTCGGATCAAGACCGTCGATCTTCTCTGTAGTGATGTCAACGCCTTTTTTCTTCTGGGAATCGAGGAATGCCGTGTATGCAACGCGGAGACCGCCCTGATCGGCGATATTCTCTCCGAGTGTGTACTGGCCGTTGGCATTCAGGCCGGGAAGAACCTCGACTGCGCTGAACTGGTCGACAAGACCTTTGGTGAGCGAATCGAATGCCTCTTTATCTTCTGCAGTCCACCAGTTGATCATGTTGCCGTCGGCATCGAAGTTGCATCCCTGGTCGTCAAAGCCGTGTGTGAGTTCATGTCCGATCACGACACCGATGCCGCCGTAGTTTTCAGCATCGCTCGATTCAGGATCATAGAAGGGGGCCTGAAGTATGCCGGCGGGGAATACGATCTCGTTGTTCATCGGGTTGTAATACGCGTTGATGGTCTGGGGAGTCATGCCCCACTCGGAGCGGTCAACAGGCTTGCCCCATTTCTCCATCTGGCGGTCGAATGCCCAGAGACCAGCGTTGTGCATGTTCTCGTAGTAGCTGAGAGCGGGGTCGATGGCAAGAAGCGAATAGTCTTTCCATTTGTCGGGATAACCGATCTTGACAGTAATGGAGTTGAGTTTCTTGAGAGCTTCGAACTTCGTGTCGTCAGTCATCCAGGGGAGATGCATGATGTGCTTGCCGAGTGCTTTGCGGAGATTCTCCACAAGACCTTCCATATATATTTTCGAGCTTTCGGGGAAGTATTTCTCCACGTAGAGTTCGCCGAGACCTTCACCCATCACGCCTTCTACGGTGCTAAGTGATTTCTTCCATCTCGGACGCTCCTGCTGCACACCCGACATAACCTTGTTGAACTCGAACGATGCTTTTGCGAAGTCATCGCTGAGATAGCGGGACGCTCCCGAGACGATATCCCAAATATAAAGGTCTTTCTTCTCGCGGTCGGTAAGGCTCTTCATCAGGTTGTCGGCCTGCTTTACAGTGTTGAGCTCGGTTACTATGAGCATTTCGGGAACCTCAATGCCCATATCCTTGATCATGTCGCGAACTGGCAGGTTGGGATATAGCTCCTCGATCTGTGCAATCGTGCGGGGATTGTACATGGCCGGAATGTTGCGGCTCTGCTCACGAGTCCAGGTCGAGTCGGCAAGAAGTGTCTCGATCTTGATCACATTTTTCGCGATGCGCTTCGCGTCTTTCTTGCTGTAGCCTGCAAGCTGCATGTCGGTCTCGATGAGTTTGATGTAGGCGTTGCGCACCTCTTTGTTGCGCTTGTCGTTGAGCAGGTAGTAGTCGCGGTCGCCGAGTCCGAGTCCGCCGCTGCTGACATAGAGCGCATATTCCTTGCTGTTGGCAAGATTCTCCATCATGCCGACACCGAAAAGGGGGGAGCTCTCGTAACGGTGCATGTAGCGGAAAAGGTCTCCCATTTCTTCAGGACGAGTGTTCTCGATTTTAGCGAGTTTCGCCTTGATCGGTGCCGCGCCCTCGCGGTTGCGGCGGATGGAATCCATGCCCTGTTCGTAAATGGTCGCGATCTTGAATGCGTTCGTGCCGGGCTGTGGGTTTGTAGCCGCAAGACCGGTTACAATACGTTGTATGCGGTTGTTGCTCGAATCGTTGAGAATGTTGAACTGGCCGTAGCGCGAGTATTCGGCTGTCAGAGGATGATCTTTCTGCCAGGTTGTGTTTACATGGTGATAGAAATCTTTCTGTGCGGGGATGCTGTGGTCAATTCCCTTCACATTAAGACTCTTGGTGTGCTCCTGTGCCAGAGCCGGCATGACGCCGATTCCGAGAGCGAGGCACATGGCCGTTGTCATTGTTGTCTTGATGTTCATAATCACTTTATTTAAGGTTTGTGTTATTTCTGTTTTTTATTACTGGATCTGTTGTCTGTCTGTATTCTTCCGAGGCATGTCTGCGCTTTTCTTTCGGTCTCTTCCCATTCCGACATTGGATCTGAATCTTTCATGATCCCGCCTCCGGCGTACACACACAGCCGGTCGGGAAGAATCCTTGCTGATCTCAGGTTGACAAAGAAGCTGAAGTCTCCGCCGGCAGTCACCGGTCCGCAGAAACCACCGTAATAGCCGCGCTCGAAATCCTCGTATGCCTTAATAGCTTTCATAGACTCGGGGCGTGGATAACCGGCGAGGGCCGGTGTGGGGGAGAGGTCAAATGCTGTCTTGAGAGCCTTGTGGAGACAAGCATCCTTGTCAGACACCGCATCACGAGCGGTGAAGACTGTACGTATATGCTCCACAGGGCCGGCGGTGTATGTGTGGGTGTTGCCCGGATGCGGCATGAATCCGTTTTCAATCAGTTTGTCTGATATGAAACCTGATACTATCCGCTGTTCTTCGATATTCTTTTTGTCCCACTCTCCGTTTGTTCCCGCAGGTCGGGTTCCGGCAAGTGCCATTGAGATCAGGGAGTCTCCTTTTTTGATAAGCAGTGTCTCCGGGCTCGCGCCTATCCACGTACCGGTCACTGATGTGTGGAAACAGAACACAAATGCTTCTGGATATGCTTCGCAAAGCGACAGGAATGTATCGTGGAGGTCGATCCGGTCTTCTCTCACAATAACTCTTGCCGCCACGCACTTCCGAAGTCTGCCTTCATCTATGAGTCTTTTTATTGCGATGACTGTCTTCTCATGCTTCGAGGCGGATGTGCTCACAGCCGGAAATGCATACAGACTCCCCACTGAATCATCTTCAGATTCGAATATTCCATCAGTCAGACCTTCCGGGATAGTTATGAATCCGTCGGGATTTCTGTCGAAAGGAGCTATGGCGAATCCGGCTTCTCCGATTCCTCGTATGATAGTCGCGGAACTTCCTGTCTTCACGCCGCTTTCTCCCGGCAGTCTGTAAGCGAACCAGTTCATAGCTTGTCTGTAGTGTCAGATGTTGCTCTTTATTGGCCTGGCGACTGCAATGAAATCAAAAGGCATCGCTTCAGTCACCGTGGCGTCTATGAATTCACCGGGAGCGGCATCCGTACCTGTAACCCGGTAAGTCAGATCCACTTCAGGCGAATCCCATTCCGAACGACAGATAGCCGTGTCATCTTCATATTCATCCACAAGCAGTCTGACATCAGTGCCTATGGTTGTGTCGTTTAGTTCCTCGGAGATCTGCTGCTGAAGTTCCATAAGCCGGTCAAGCCGGTCTTGTTTCACTTCGGCCGAGACATCGTCTTCATAATTCATAGCTGCATAGGTGTCATCTTCTTCAGAATATGCGAACGCGCCCATACGGTCGAAACGCTGCGTTCGCACAAACTCCATCAGTTCTGCGAAATCCTCGTCAGTCTCGCCCGGGAATCCGACCATCAGAGTGGTGCGTATGCGTATGCCCGGCACACGGCGTCTTATTTCCGAAAGCAGGTCGAGCGTAGCCTGCTTGTCGATGCGGCGTCTCATGCGGGTGAGCTGAGAGTCTGAAATGTGCTGAAGAGCTATGTCAATATAACGGCAAACGTTCTTCCTGCGTGCCATAACGTCGAGAATGTCCATAGGGAAATCTGCCGGATAGGCGTAGTGTAGCCGTATCCATTCCACACCGTCTACGTCGGCCATTTTGTCGATCAGAGAGGCGAGTCTGTGTTCCTTGTGAGTGTCAAGTCCGTAGCTTGATAGATCCTGTGCTATGACGTTGAATTCCTTCACTCCTTTGCCGACGAGATCTCTTACTTCTTCAAGAATCTCATCTTCCGGACGTGAGCGGTGACGCCCCGTGATCAGCGGAATGGCGCAGAACGCGCAGAAACGGTTGCAGCCTTCAGAAATCTTTATGTATGCAGAATGCGGCGGGGTGGTCAGTGACCGTTCCCATTGGGCTGGACGGTCAGCCTCCTTGAGGTCAGGCAGACCGTCGATGAAGCGGTCCCAGTCAAACTTGCCGTATATAAGATCGATTTCGGGCATCTCGACCCTCAGGTCGTCAAGGTATCGCTGTGTGAGGCAGCCCATCGCGGCTATCTTGCCGATCTCTCTGTCTTCCTTGAGTCTTGCGAGGTCAAGAAGAAGATTGATCGATTCCTCTTTGGCATCGCCGATGAATCCGCATGTGTTTACCATCACGAATTCGCCTGACGGTGTCTCCGGATTGTGGCAGACACTGTAGCCCTTGGCTTCGAGGCGACGTATCATGCGCTCGGAGTCGATGAGATTTTTCGAACATCCCATCGAGATGATATCTATATGGTTTTTCTTATATCCCATCTACGTGGAGGTTGAAGCTCATATCGCCTCGCCGAAAAGCGAGCGCACGAATTCGGCTGAATGGAAGATCTGCAGATCCTCTTTCCCTTCGCCGAGTCCTATGTATTTTACGGGTATCTTGAACTGGTCGCTTATGCCGATCACGACACCACCTTTCGAGGTGCCGTCAAGTTTGGTGATAGCGAGGTTGTTGACTTCTGTTGCCGCCACAAACTGCCGAGCCTGCTCGAATGCGTTCTGGCCTGTCGACCCGTCAAGCACGAGCAGGATCTCCTGAGGTGCGTCGGGAACGACGCGCTTCATGACATTTTTGATCTTGGTCAGCTCGTTCATCAGTCCGATCTTGTTGTGAAGTCGTCCTGCCGTGTCGATTATCACGACATCGGCACCCTGTGCCTTGGCCGAAGAAAGAGTGTCATAGGCCACGGCTGCGGGATCACTGCCCATTTTCTGCTTGATTACCGGCACGCCGACACGCTCTCCCCATATGTCGAGTTGTTCGATCGCGGCAGCGCGGAATGTGTCTGCGGCTCCGAGCACGACCTTGTTGCCGGCCTCCTTGTATTGGTATGCGAGTTTGCCTATTGTGGTTGTCTTGCCGACTCCGTTGACTCCGACCACCATGATCACATATGGCTCTCCGGTCTTTCTTACATGGAAATCCTCAAGTTCATCTTCATCGCCTGGTTTTTCGAGCATGTCGCTTATCTCTTCTACAAGAAGCCGGCGGAGTTCTTCGCTGCCCACATATTTGTCGCGGGCCACGCGCTCCTGAAGCCGCTCGATGATCCTGATGGTCGTGTCTGTGCCGACATCGCTTGTGATGAAAGCTTCTTCAAGGTTGTCGAGTACGTCATCGTCTACCTTGCTTTTCCCGGCTATCGCATGCGATATCTTGCTCCATACACCCTCTTTGGTCTTTTCGAGGCCGCTGTCGAGGGTCTCTTTCTTTTTTCTTGAAAAAAAACTTTTAAATCCCATCTGATCGGTTTTAAGTAAGATCGGGGAACCGTTATGATCCGGTTCCCTGAACTTGCTGTTTAATTTTCAAAATTAGCAATTTTATTCCGAATAAAAAAGGTTTTGCGCCGAGACAGCAATGTTTTTATCCCGGCCGGGCGTCATGTCTGACGTCACAAGCCGATGCCGCCTCCTTTTCCTCCGGTGCTCTTGCTGTCATCGTTGTCGAGATTGGCGTCAGTCTTTTTCACCTGATCGTTCAGATGCCCGAAGTTCCATGACAGGGTGATGCCAAGATTCCATGACCGGTTTCTGCTTGTGGTCCGGGAGTATTGCGAGGCTGTGCTCGTGTGTCCTTTCCAGACAGTGTATTTGGTCAGGAAGTTGCCGGCGTTGACCGCTACTGTAAGCGCGTCATCCTTGAGGAAACTTCGGCTCACTCCGAGGCCGTAGTAGTACCATCCGCCCCATGATCCCTGAAGATTGACTGTTCCAGTCGACTGGCCGCCATATAGCGTGTATTTCATCTTCCATGGACCGCGATAGTTGTAACTTGCACCATAGTTGCCGTTCCACCCGCTGTTGCTGAGACCGGCCTTGTCTGATGTGATACTTGTGTAATTGACGCTGCCGTTGACCGACAGAGACATGTCGGCGTTGATATTCCAGTTAAGGAAGCCGGAAATCTCACCTTTCCTGTTTCTTCCGAAATTGCCGTAAGTGTCAAACCATACGCCGTCATCGAAATAACTGTAGTTCTCGATAGTGTTGTTTGACTGCGAATATCCTATCGCTATATTGCCGCCGAGTACCGGTCCGTAGTTCGAATATGTCAGTGTGAGGCTGTTGTATCGTTCGCTTTCCAGATCGGGATTTCCGACTTGAGCGAAGGTTTGGGTCAGTCTGAACGGTGTCGGGTTTAGCTGGTTAATGGCCGGTCTGCTTATGCGCATCTGGTAAGCCAGACGCAGATTGGCCGCCGGTCCGAACATGTATGTGACTGCCGCATTGGGGACAGCGTCTCCGAAATCGCGACGGAAGTCTTCTGATTCCCCTTTCCTGATGTCGAGTCCCATGTGTGTGTGCTCGTACCTGATGCCTCCGGTCAGTGCCCATTTGTCGTAGGTCCCGTTGTATGCGGCATAGATTGCGTATACATCCTGTATCTGTCCGGTCAGGCCGTCCTCGTTTATTTCAAGGGTTTCCTTGGTCAGGCCGGAAAGCTGTCTGACCGATAGTGAGTTGCGGCGGAATATGCCTTTGACGCCGGCCTCGATCCGGTGTCGTCCTTCTGCTAACGGATTGACATAGTCGGCTGTGACCGTATGCTCCCTCTGGTATGTGCTGCTGAGATTTTTCTGCACCGCAGGGAGACTGAGGTCTCCATATTCCACGGTGTTCGCATAGTCGAGATCCCACGGATTCCGCCCATAGCTGAATCGGTAGGCTGCGGTCAGTGACTGGCCGGACTCGGAGAGAAGTCTTCTGTAGCTCAGATTGCCGCTTGCTCCGAGATTCTTCATTGTACCGTTGATGGCCTGTCGCGACAGAGACGTACCCTCTCCCGCGCGGCTGAACGACCGGTTGACCATGTCGAGCTTGCGGACGTCGGCGTTGATGTCGGTAATGTCGCCTCCGGCAGATATGAGATCCTTGTCTGACGGTTCCCATGACAGATTGACATTTGCTCCGATGTAGCCGAATGCAAAGCTCTGATCCATTTCTGAGATCTGCCGGTATTGTGTGTCGGAATCCTCGTTGATTGTCTCCTGCCGCTGATAAGAGCTTTGTTTCTGAAGCGAGTTGTCGGCATAGTTTATCGAGGCGTCGGCCGTGACTTTGTTCCGCTTTATGCGTCCGTATGCCGAGAGTCCGATGTTCTGTGCCCCGAATGAGGCGCTCAGCGACCCGGTATAGCCCTCTTTGCTCTGTTTGCGTTCGGTGACGAGATTGAGAATTCCCGCCGTTCCTTCGGCATCGTACTTTGCGCCGGGTTCGGTGATGACCTCTATTTTTGAGACCGCCTCGGCCGGCATTGCTTTGAGCACCTTCGACGCGTTTGCCGAAAGCATCGGATCTTCTTTGCCGTTTACGTATATCTTGAAGTTCTGGCTGCCTTTGATGTAAATGTTGTCCTGGCCGTCTACGGTGACCATGGGCACTTTTCGAAGCGCGTCGAGAAGGCTCTGGCCTTTGGATGTGTCATCCTGTTCGAGATCGTATGTGAGTCGAGCTCCGTCAGATTTTATAACATCCTTGTGTGCGGTGATTACAAATTCGTCGAGTTCGTCATAAAGCGATGCGATTGAGTCCGTAGTCTCTTCCTGAGTTGTAAGTGTCTGTTCCGGGGTCTGGGCAAAGGCAAAGCCCGGGGCGGTCACGGCCGCTGCGGCCATGACAATCGAAGTGATTGGTTTCATATGTGATAGGGTTTGTTGTTCTGGTCAGCAACGGGAGTTCACACTCCCGTTCCCGTTGCGGAGGTCAGTCTGACTCTCCGCTTATGTATCTGGTGTATATGTTGTTGAAGTCTTCGGGGGTGATCTTCAATGCGACCAGACGGTCCATGAAGTATTTTATCTCTTTGTCGAAAAATACCTTGCGTCGCATCTCGAGAACCTTGTCTCTTGCGTCGGCCGAATAAAAGTAACCGATGCCCCGCTGGTTGTAGATTATCCCCTCCTGCTGAAGCCATGTGTAAGTGCGCATCACGGTGTTGGCATTCACTCCGGTGGTCGCGGCATAGTCTCTGACCGAGGGGAGGCGGCGTCCGTTGAGCGACACGGAGCGTTCCACCTCGTCCATGATCTGGTCGGCGAGCTGAAGGTATATCGGTTTGTTCTCGTTGAAGTCCATGTCGGTCAGATTACGGTGCTGTTCTTGAATCTGCGGAATCCGGCATACATTATGCCCGCAGCGACCGCAGTCACGACTCCTATGATGATCCATCCGAGAGCATTTGGATTGACAACCTCTACACTTACGTCGGAATGTATCATTACTTTTGCGATTGCAGTGAGTATCACGATGAGCGATATCTGGATGATGACGAATACGCCGAGGCTTTTAAGGAATGATTTCTTGGGCCATGCCACCGCTCCATACATGAAGATGGATTCATTGAAAAGGAATATAGCCATAAAAGAACCTATTACTGCGACTCCATCGGCTCTTATGTTCCCGAATCGGTTTGTTCTCGTTGAAGTCCATGTCGGTCAGATTACGGTGCTGTTCTTGAATCTGCGGAATCCGGCATACATTATGCCCGCAGCGACCGCAGTCACGACTCCTATGATGATCCATCCGAGAGCATTTGGATTGACAACCTCTACACTTACGTCGGAATGTATCATTACTTTTGCGATTGCAGTGAGTATCACGATGAGCGATATCTGGATGATGACGAATACGCCGAGGCTTTTAAGGAATGATTTCTTGGGCCATGCCACCGCTCCATACATGAAGATGGATTCATTGAAAAGGAATATAGCCATAAAAGAACCTATTACTGCGACTCCATCGGCTCTTATGTTCCCGAAAGGATTCGGGAGAGCGAGCCATTGCTCGTGGATGATGCCGAGAGTCAGCAGATCCGAGTAGCCGTAGACCAGGTAGCCTGTGGCGACCAATGCGAGGGTGGCAGGAAGTACGGCTAAGAATCTCGGCCAGTATTTGCCGGCTGCCGAACCGGGAGTCATGAGAAGCGAGATGCGTCCTTCTTTCGTTGTCATGTCGTAAAACATTTTCGATGCGACGATGGCGCAGGTCAGTCCGCTCAATATGATGTAGATGACGAAGATGCCGTTTCGCGGAGCAGCTCCGAGGTATCCGCTCCAGAGACCGAACAGAAGGCATGCGCCGAGATAACCGCCGCACATGAAGAGTATGGTCTTGCGCTGCTCGATAAGGAGTTTCTTGACGATCAGGCTGAAGTTAGTGACGTTTCTTGTGCCGGATTCTTTGGTGGAATTGTCTGTGTATGTGGTGTTTTCTGCAGTTTTCATTTGTTTGTGATTTTCAATTGTCTTGTCGGAAGTTGTTGTTATTCTGATACGGTCTTGAGTTTCCTGGCGTTGATGTCGCCGACGCCGCTTTCACTGAAGTCCGTTGATCTGCATGTTCCTGCGATGGTGATGTCGCCGGTGCCGTTGGTCTGGGCCTTTATATTTCCGGCATTGATATCGGATATATCGATGTCGCCGGTTCCATGTGTGTAGAGTTCAGCGTCTGTACATGCCACATGTCCGAGGCTTATGTCTCCCGTTCCTCCTGTCTGGGCGAAAAGACGGGTGCATTTGAGCGATTTTGAGTCGATATCGCCAGTGCCGAAGGTGTTGAGTACAATAGCCAGATCGTTGGCAGGAGCGATCTTGATGTCGCCTGTGCCGTAGGTCGAGAAACTTCTTACTCCCGGATATGAAACTGTCAGTTTCGACTCGGTGTCTCCTTTGAAGATATTGTTGCCGCCGTTCTGCTCCGGGCCTGTCACGACCAATATGCTGTCTTTTACGAAGACAGAGATCTCGTCGATCTGATTCTTGCCAGCCGTGAGTGTGATCTTTGCCGGCCCGTCTACGTATACGATGTCGGTGGTTCCGTATGACTCGATGGCGTTAAATGCCTGTTCGGCCTGTATCTCCTTGATGATCCTGTCTTTGTCAGTATGGACTTTGATCACTTTGCCGCACGAGGTAAGAGCCATGGCTGAAATGCCAGCCGCGATGATATATGCTGTTGTTCTCATTATTCTTTGATTCAGTTATTTGAAGATTCTGTTTTGCTGCACAAGCTCGAAAAGAGTCTCAAGATTGACCTCTGTCTCCTCCATAGGGTCGGAAAGGGGTTCGGCGATGTTGTATCCTCCCGGCACTTCAAGTGAGATAAGGGCAGCCTCTGCACGAGACTTGTCTGTGGTGAAGCTGAACTTGTAGCGGGAGGATATGTCGACCATCGGTGCATTGATCAGCACGCCTTTGCGGTCTGTTATGATTACGTGATCGAGAATTTTGTCGACGTCATAGACCTGATGAGTGGAGATCAGGATGCTTTTGTCGTCCGACATGCATTGGGCGATCGCCTTGCGAAAACTGCGCTTTGCGCTTATGTCAAGCCCGTTGGTCGGTTCGTCGAGTATGAGAAGGCTCGTGTTGCATGCCATGGCGAAGCTGATAAACGCTTTTTTCTTCTGCCCCATAGACAGGCGTCCGAGGTGCAGATCGGGAGTCAACTCGAATATTTCGAGATATTTCTCTATCTGGGTTTTGTCGAAATTCGGATAGAAAGGAGCATTGACTGAGACATATTCTTCGAGTGTCACCGGTGGGAGGGAGAACTCCTCGGGCACAAGGAAGATGTCGTTCAGGAACGATGTCTTGCGCTCGAACGGAGTGAGACCGTTGAAGTCAATTGTGCCGTATTTGGGCCGGAGCAGGCCGCAGATGAGATAGATGAGTGTAGTCTTGCCTGCGCCGTTCTTGCCGAGCAAACCGCAGACGCTTCCTTTTTCAAGTGTCATCGAGAAGTTGTCGATGAGGGGAGTCTTTCTCGAATAGGAGAAATTCAGATTTTCAATTTTTAGCATATCTTGAGGTTTTGTTTATTATTAATGTTTTAGTGTACTACTGTACTAAGACACTGCAAAATTAAGAATAGTTTTTTTAACTGCCAAATTTTTGAAAAGAAAAATAAAAAATATTTTCAATCAGCGAGTCGGAGTGAATTGCAAAGGCGTGTTAATATGTTAATACACCGCGGTATAAAAAGAACTGCACCGTAACCTTGTTACAGTGCAGTTCATATCGTAAGAGCCTTTTCAGGCGTATGGATTCACTCGTATTGTCAGAGCACAATCTTCTTGCCGCCCACGATGTAGAGGCCGCGGGGAAGTTCGATGGTGTTGACACCCATGTGGAGATCCACATTGAACATCATGCCGTCGGCGCGTACGATCATAATGCGTCCCTCTGTCGAGGTGGTTACGACAAGCGTGTGGTTGACTACGCTTATCTGCATTCCATCGGTCGAGATCCCCTTGACTTCGGTGCGGATGAAGCCGTCTACATTGTAGACCCCGTTGTTGATGAATTCAAGATTTTTCGTTTGACTTCCATTTCCATTGTTGAATATGATCATGGGTTTGCCACCTTCGACCTCACAGCTGAACTTATAGTAGCCGCTGACAGGGTCAAGCTGCATCGCCATTCCGGGCCATGTGCCTCCGGTATAGTTTACACCGGAAGTTTCGTTCCATGCCCAGACCATCACATTGCTCCAGCTGGATTTCGTATTGTCAAAGTATGCAGTGTAGATTTCTGTTTCTACCGGATCAACGGGCTGGTCAGGTATATCGCCGGCACCTTCGATAGTTCTCTGGTAACCGTTTGCAGTGTAATATCCGCCGTTGACAAAATCCCAGCCGTCCTTGCTTGTCTGGTCATTGCCGGCATTGCTGAAGATTACCTTTGCAGACGCAGGAATCTTGGCTGTGCCGGTGTAAGTCCATTTGTAGACGTTGTTGCCGAGGTAAGTGAGACTCTGGCCGGGCCATGAGTTTCCGCTGTAGTTTGAGGTGTCGGTCCATATCCATGCCGAAACGGGATTCCACGAATCATGCTCGAAGAATACGGCCTGCTCTCCTTCGGCCATCGAAGGCTCAATGGGTTCGTCGGGTTCCACGCGGTCTCCGCCGGGAGTGGTGCCTCCTGCGTTGGGCTTCTCTGTCCATGTCTCGTCGGGCATTGTCTCGTCAGGCCACTCCACCCAGTTTCCTTCCACTGGAGCCGAGGCATAGATGTATTTGCCATCCTCTCCGATCTTGCCGGGAGCCTTGGTCTTCTCTGTGTCAAGAACGTAGACGCGGATGTTTCCTTTTCCGGGACATGTCACCGACATTGTACCGTCAGTCACGGTCTTCACATCGCCAGTCACCACATCGACATAGCGGCCGTTGAGAATGCCGGAGAATGTGGCGTTTCCGCTTATTGTGACAAGTGCGTATGAATCGGTATTTGAATCGGTATATCTGCGCTTGAACGCCATTGCGTCCTTACTTGCGCTACAGCCCTCGTTGCTATACTGGCCTTTGCGGAGTGCGGGCACGGCTGCACGGATCTTGTTCAGACGCTGAATGTGGAGAGCCAGCGGGTAGGAGAGTGTGGAGGCGAGGTTTCCGGTTGCGCCGCTGTATTCAGCGAAATCGGTCACATTGACGTCTCCCTCAAGATAGCCTCCGAAGTATGCGCGGCCGGATTCCTTGAGTGCGAGCACTGCACCTTTGTCGATAGGCATTCCTTTCTGGAATTCAACCTCCGAGCCGTAGTATATGCAAGGTATGCCCCGGAACGTGAACATCAGCGAGAGGTTTTCGGCCCATGTGTCCTGTGTGCCGGTGAAGCGGAAGTTGCTGTCGGGTGCATAGTCATGGGAGTCTACGTAAACCACGTTGTAAGTGGCGTCATTGTAGAGATTGTCCTGTGAGCGGACGCCATATGCGCCTTGCGCCGAATTGAAGTTCCAGTGCATCGCGAAGTCGATCACGTTGAGACCGGAGAAATCGGTATAGTCGGGAGTGTGGTAGTTGTTTCCGTCAAGGAGCGCGTTGTTGCTTTTGCGGAGAATCGCATCGGCGTGGCCCAGATCATCGGTTCCCGACTGCTGCACAGACTCCCAGTTTACGTGCCCGCTAACAGTAAAGAAGTCCTGAGATCCTTCCTGCTCTGTCGGAATTGCGACTACAGAATCCCATGATTTGGGATCCATGTCCCATGGATAATCCTTGTTCTCTTTCCATGTGTAGTAGCAAGGGGAGCAGTTATAGTTTTCTCCGCGATAGATTACCTCCATGGAACGCGCGCACACCTCGCCATACATGAAGAAGGGCGTGTCACCACGCTTTGCCTTCGCCTCGGGCGACTCGGCGGCAGCGATAAATTGAGGAAGGAACATCTTGTTGAACGCAAGTCTTGGAATGTGTCCTGCCGTGTCAATGCGGAATCCGTCGATACCCATCTTGATGAAGCGCGAGTAGCAGTCTACGATATAGTTGGTGACTGTGGGATGCTCTGTGTTCAGATCGACGCAGTCGCCGGCGATCTGTCCCCACCAGCGGGAGGGGTCATCCCAGTCGAACCATGCCTTGTGATGCCAGAAGTTGTGGATGTCGCGGTTGGTGAAATCAGAATTCTTCATCATGGCCAGACGCGTTGCGTACTGGTTTGCCGGCTTCATCGAAGGGTAATCTTCGGGGAGCATTCCGCCCTCTGACTGAGGCACCACAAGCATCGAGGCGTTGATGTCGCCGAGATTCTGAGTGTAGTCTTTCTTGAACATCTTGCAGAGATAGTTCTCTCCGAAGTTGCCGGTGTGCTGGAGCACAATGTCGAGAATCAGTTTCATTCCCCGTTTGTGCACCTCGTCAATCAGAGTCTGGAATGCCACGTCCGCTCCGGCGTCATCGGCGTCTTTCGACACATAGCGGTGATCGATCTTTGAAAAGTCCATGGCGTGATAGCCGTGGTAGTCAAGACCGGATCCGTTCTCGACGATCGGCGTGATCCACACGGCTGTGAATCCGAGAGCCTTGATGTAGTCGAGCTTGTCGATGAGTCCCTGGAAATCGCCTCGCCATTCCGGGTCGTTAATGTTTTTCTCTCCGTCCCAGCAATAGACATTGTTGTTAGGGTCTCCGTCGTAGAAACGGGTTGTCATGGCGAAGTAGATCGTTTCGTCGCGAAAGTCAGTACGGTCACCGATGAAAGTTGATGCCTGAGTGGCCAATGCCGACGATGCCAGCATTGCCAGACAGAACGACTTACTGAATAAATTCATGGTAGTCTTCTGATGTTTAGATTAATGTGATTATAAGTGTTTGAGTTTTCCAATTCTGTCAATACAGATATACAAAGAAGTTGTTTAAACTAATTTGATTTGTGAAATTTTTTAAGGAAAATAACGATAAAAGCGAGGAAATTCCAACCT
>VSPN01000002.1 GCA_009775355.1 Muribaculaceae bacterium | reverse complement strand
CCATTGTATCCGCCTGCTTATGTGCACACTGCATGCGCACACGCCCGAGGCTCTGACCCATAGACCTGACATGACCTGAAGAGGCCTTGCAGAACGCTGGACTGGGAAATTCGTAATTATGTGAAAACTCCACTTTCATTTCCATGCGCAAAATTACGCAATTTTTTCCATTCCCGCAAAAAAACAGCCTGCTATTTGGCTGCTGTTTGTCTGCTGTCCTGCTCCTGCTGTCTGTCTTATTTTGAGGGGCGTGACTCGCAGTAGACGCATCTCATACCGTTGCCGTCGGCCGAGGGGCGGAAGAGAGGCTCGACAGCATGCGCCTCAACGTTGGAAATGCACTTCGGATTCGAGCAGCGGTGTTCTCCTATGACTGTGTCGTTCGGAAGCATCTCGCGGTGTTTGTCTTCGCGATGAGCCCATTCGAGCAGCTTGAGTATGAGGGCCATCCTGACAAACTTGCCGTTCTCGACCTGTCGGAAATATGCGGCGCGGGGATCGGAGTCGACATCTGTAGCTATCTCGTTGACACGTGGCAGCGGGTGAAGTATCCGCATTGTCGGCTTGGCATCGCGCAGCTTATCGGCTGTCAGCACGAAACAATCCTTTACTCTTTCATATTCCTCTTCATCGAGGAAGCGCTCTTTCTGGACGCGTGTCATATAGAGCACGTCGAGTTCGCCCATCACCTCTTCGAGCGACTCCACCTCCCGGCAGGGAATGCCGAGCCGGTCGCACACCTCCTGCTTCATGTAGCCGGGCAAACGAAGTTCATCGGGCGCGATGAGTATCACGTTGATACCCTTGAATTTCGACAGTGCCTTGATGAGCGAGTGCACGGTGCGTCCGAATTTGAGGTCGCCGCAGAAACCGACGGTGAGGTTGTCGAATCTCCCTATCTCGCGCTTGATGGTAAGAAGGTCTGTGAGTGTCTGGGTCGGATGGGCGTGCGAGCCGTCGCCGGCGTTGATCACGGGTGTGTCCGAATGTAGCGCCGACACGAATGGGCCGCCTTCGACAAAATGACGCATGGCGATTATGTCGGCGAAGCAGTTTATGACACGTGTAGTGTCGGCCACTGTCTCACCCTTACTCACTGAGGAGTTCATGGCATCGGAGAAACCAATGACGTTTCCGCCAAGCTCCATCATGGCCGACGTGAAACTGAGACGTGTGCGCGTGGAAGGCTCATAGAAGAGTGTGGCGAGTTTCTTCCCTTTGCAAGCCTCGGCATATTTCGGGCGGTTGTCAATTATATCGAGTGCGAGAGCTATTATCTCGTTAAGTTCTTCCGACGACAGGTCGGTAGGGTCTATCAGGTGGCGCATAGGCAGATGATGTTATGGGGTTAAGAGCTTGTTTAATGTTACGGATTATGAACCGTGGCTCATTTCATCCACGATTCATCCGATGGGTTCGCCATGAAGCGGCGGAGTCTGTCGACATCTTCGGGAGCGATGTATTTCTCCTCGGCGGCCACCTCGACGAGTGTGTCGAAATTCGACAGCGAATGGTTCTCTACATTTGCGGATGCGAGACGCTCGAGTCCTTTCTTCATTCCATATGTAAAAATCGACACGACACCGAGCACTTCGGCACCGGCCCCGCGAAGAGCCTCGACAACGTCGATGCAACTGCCTCCGGTCGAGATCAGGTCCTCGATCACAACGACCTTCTGACCCGGCTCAAGACGCCCCTCGATGCGGTTGTTGCGGCCATGGTCTTTCGCGCTTCCGCGCACATAGCCCATCGGCATTCCGAGAATGTGGGCGGCGATGGCGGCATGGGCTATGCCTGCGGTGCTTGTGCCCATGAGCACTTGGGCTTCAGGATAGAGTTCTTTTACTTTTTCGGCTATCGACTTCTCCACAAGATCGCGTGCTTCGGGCGAAGTGAGAATAAGACGGTTGTCGCAGTATATAGGACTTTTGATGCCGCTCGCCCATGTGAACGGGCTGTCGGGGCTCAGAAAGACTGCCTTGATGCCGAGCAGCGCTTTTGCTATTTCTTTTTCCATTTTAAGAGCTTGTTATAATGGTTAGTTTCCGATAAAATCCGCACAGCAGCGGCGATAGGCCGCCACCGGATCTTCAGCAGCCGTGATGGGGCGTCCGACCACAATGAAATCGGAACCGATCTCACGGGCACGTGCCGGCGAGGTGATGCGGCTCTGGTCATCTTTTGCGGCGTCGGGATAACGTATGCCGGGAGTGACGGTCAGAAATTTCTGTCCGCATGCCTCTTTCACGATCGCAGCCTCCAGCGGAGAGCATACCACTCCGTCAAGTCCTGCCTCGCGGGCGTTGGCGGCATATCTGATGATTGTATCATTGATCGACTCCGGTATAAGAAGCTGCTCGTGAAGAGCCTTTTCAGAGGTGCTTGTCAGCTGGGTCACGGCTATTATGAGCGGACGCGTGCCGTCGGGACGTCCCTCCTGAAGGCCTTCGAGCGCGGCGCGCATCATCTCGATCGTTCCTGCTGCATGGACATTGACCATGTCGACATCGAGCGACGATAGAACCTTCATCGCCTTGCGCACTGTGTTGGGTATGTCGTGAAGCTTGAGATCGAGAAATATCTTGTGTCCGCGACGGCGGAGCTCGCGCACTATTTCAGGGCCCCCGGCATAGAAAAGTTCCATGCCGATCTTGATGAAAGGTTTCTCATCCTTGAAATTGTCGAGAAACGCGTATGTCGCCTCGGGTGAGGCGAAATCGCATGCTATGATTACATCTTTTTTCATTTGTTCTGCTTTGTTTCTGGTTCTGTCTTATCAGTCATGCAGCGAGGCGAGACTGTCTATGCCGTAACGCGACATCGCTTCAGGCAGACCCTCGATTATGTCGCGGCATGCCCAAGGGTTTATAAGGTTGGCTGTGCCGACTTCCACGGCATGCGCGCCGGCCATCATCATCTCAAGCACATCCTCGGCTGTAGTGACGCCGCCGCATCCGATCACCGGTATGCCGCATGCCCGTGAAACCTGGTAAACCATCCTCAGCGCAACCGGAAAAACGGCCTGCCCCGAGAATCCTCCCATGACATTGGCCACGACAGGCTTGCGTGTCTTAAGGTCGATTCTCATGCCGAGAAGGGTGTTGATCAGGCATAGTCCGTCGGCTCCGGCGTCTTCTGCCGCGCGGGCGATCGAGACTATGTCGGTCACATTGGGTGAGAGTTTCACATAGACCGGGAGTGCGGTCACCTCCTTGACCGCCCCGACAACCTCGGCCACGGAGCCGGGACATGTGCCGAAGCTCATGCCGCCGCCATGCACGTTGGGACAACTGACATTAAGCTCGATTATCGCCACCTGTTCCTCGCCATCTATGCGACGGCAGCATTCGCGGTATTCCTCGACCGAGAAACCGCTTATGTTCGCGATGACAGGTCCGTGAAACGCTTCGCGCATTTTCGGAAGCTCGACACTGACCACCTCGTCGATGCCGGGATTCTGAAGGCCGACGGAGTTGATCAGTCCCGACACACATTCCGCCACACGGGGCAGCGGATTGCCGAACCGGGGATGAAGTGTCGTGCCCTTGAACGATATCGAACCGAGCACGTTGATGTCATAATATTCGGTCATGCCGTATCCGTATCCGAAACATCCGCTCGCGGGTATCACCGGATTCTTGAGCCGCACTCCCGAAAGGCTGACGCTCAGGTCTGGGGCGGCCGCTCTGTTTTCCTTTACTTCCATATCAGATTCTCCTTATCGAATACGGGACCATCCTTGCAAATACGTTTCGGTCCGTTCTTAGTCTCAAGCGAACAGCACATGCACACTCCGAACCCGCAGGCCATACGTGCCTCAAGGCTAACCTGACCGGGCATGTCGAGCTGCGCGCAGAGCGCGCGGAGCATCGGCAGCGGGCCGCATGCGTAGAAATAGTCGGGGCTGAGAGCCTCCTGACGGATCACGTCGGTCACATATCCTTTTGTACCGTATGATCCGTCGACTGTCGCGACGTAGAAGGGTATGTCAAGATTCTCGAACTGCTCGATCATGATCATCCTGTCGTCGGAATTGAACCCGAGCACGACCGTCGGGAGTATGCCGGCGGCGATCATATTTTTTGCCAGACTGTAGATCGGCGGGCATCCCACGCCTCCGCCGAGCAGCACGGGGCGCTCGCCGCAACGCGACAGGTCGAATCCGTTGCCGAGCGCGGGCAGAATATCGAGCAGAACTCCGGGCGTCATCTTCGACAGTGCCTCGGTGCCGTGTCCGACCACGTCGTAGACTATCGTGAGCGTGTCTCCCTCGATGTCGCACACCGAGATCGGACGGCGGAGCGTGAATCCGGGTATGGCGATGTTGACGAACTGGCCGGGGGCTGTGAACTCATCGGTCGGGCCCTCGACCATCATCATCATCGTGTTTTTGCCGATCCACCTGTTGTCGGTGACGACATATTTTGTATCATTGCTTCTGTGCATTCTCTTCATATGCTATTTTTCCACCGGCCACAGTGGCGCGGACCACACCGTGCAGTTCGAGTCCTTCGAACGGCGTGGACTTGCCGCGTGACAGGAACATCGCGCGGCTGACCATGAATTTCGAATTAAAGTCTACGACCGTGAGGTCGGCGCGGTCGCCGGGCTCGAGTCCGCCCCCGATACCGAATATGCGGCGCGGTGCTACGGCCATAAGCTCGATCATCCGCGCGAAGGTTATGTGGCCGGGCATCACGGCGTATGTGTAGACTGCCGGGAGCGACAGTTCAATGCCGGTCACACCCATGGCGCTTTTCTCAAGTCCGCGGCTCTTCTCTTCTGCCGAATGGGGCGCGTGGTCGGAGGCGATGCAGTCGATCGTTCCGTCGGCAACGCCCCGGAGCAGCGCGGCGCGGTCTGACGCGCTGCGCAGCGGCGGGTTCATCTTGAAGCGGCCATCTTCCTGAAGGTCTGCGTCGCAGAACGCCAGATAGTGCGCTCCTGTCTCGCAGGTCACCGGCAGACCGTCGGCCTTTGCCCGGCGCACGAGTTCGACGCTTTCGGCGGTCGAGACATGACATATGTGAAGACGGCATCCCGTGACACGCGCAAGCTCTATGTCGCGCGCCACCTCGCGCCATTCACTTTCGGAGCAGATTCCTCTGTGTCCGTGGGCGCGGGCATATTCGCCGTCGTGTATATAGCCGCCTCTGAGCAGAGAGTCTACCTCGCAATGGGCCGCAAGCACGGCTCCTGTCGGAGCAATACCCTCCATTGCGCGGCGCATCACCGCGTCATCCTGCACGCCGGTGCCGTCATCGGAGAATCCGGCAGCCACAGGTGCGAGAGCTGCGTAGTCAACGGGTTCGTCTCCCATCCGCATGCGAGTTATCGTGGCATACGGAAGCACCTCTATGCATGCGTCGCGGCCGATTATGTCGAGCTGGCAGCGCATATGGTCCGGGGTGTCAGGCGCAGGATTGAGGTTGGGCATGGTGCAGACGGTGGTGAAGCCGCCGTGGGCGGCGGCGCGGGTGCCGTCGGCTATCGTCTCTTTGTATGAATAGCCCGGTTCGCGCAGATGCACGTGCACATCGACAAGTCCGGGAAGAACAGCCGCACCGGCGGCGTCGAGTGTGCGGCAGCCCGGCGGAACATCAAGTCCGGTGCCGACAGCCTTTATCAGGCCGTCCGACACCAGTATGTCTGATTCCCGGAGATCCGTACCGTCCCATACCCGTCCGTTTTTGATCAATAGTTCCATCGCTGACTCCTGCCGGTTAGAATTCCTGCCATGACTTGATCTCGAGGTCGTCGGGACTCATGGCGCAGAATGACTTGATGAACGCCGACGCAAGACGCGCGTTGGTGATGAGCGGTATGTTGCGGTCGATAGCCGTGCGGCGTATGCGGTAACCGTTGGTCACCTCCTTGTCGGAATGGTTGCGCGGCACGTTGATGACGAGGTCGATCTCATGGTTGTCGAGCATATCGACAGCCTGCGGCGTGCCCTCTTCGTCAGGCCAGTAGACGCGGGTGTTCTCTATGCCGTTCTCGTCAAGATGGCGGCTTGTGCCCTCAGTGGCATATATGTCGTATCCATGCTTGCGGAGCAGCTTGGCGGCCGCGAGCATGTCGCCTTTCTGCTTGCCGTTGCCGGTGGAGAGCAGCACGCTCTTGCGCGGCACGCGCTGTCCGACCGAAAGCATGGCGGTAAGCAGGGCGGCGCGGGCATCTTCGCCTATACAGCCCACCTCGCCGGTCGAGACCATGTCGACCCCGAGTTTCGGGTCGGCTTTCTGCAGACGGTTGAACGAGAACTGGCTCGCCTTGACACCTACATAGTCGAGGTCGAACACGCTCTTGTCGGGCTTGCTGACGGGAAGCCCGAGCATGATGCGTGTGGCAAGTTCGATAAAGTTGATCTTCAGCACCTTGCTTACAAACGGAAAACTGCGCGACGCACGGAGGTTGCACTCGATGACCTTGATATCGTTGTCGCGTGCGAGGAACTGTATGTTGAACGGTCCGCTGATATTGAGCTGGCGGGCTATCTTCTTCGATATCTTCTTGATGCGTCGTGCTGTCTCGACATAGAGTTTCTGCGGCGGGAACTGTATTGTGGCGTCGCCGGAATGAACACCGGCAAACTCCACGTGCTCGGAGATGGCATAAGCTATGATCTCGCCGTTCTGTGCCACGGCATCCATCTCGACCTCCTTGGCGTGCTCGAGGAACTGGCTGACAACCACCGGATGACGTTTCGACACATTGGCGGCAAGAGTCAGGAAGCGCTCAAGCTGGTCGCGGTCGTAGCAGACGTTCATCGCGGCGCCCGAGAGCACATACGACGGGCGTACAAGCACCGGAAATCCGACCTTGTCAACAAATTCGTTGATGTCATCCATCGATGTCAGAGCGCTCCATTCAGGCTGGTCGACGCCGATTCGTCCGAGCATGGCTGAGAATTTCTCGCGGTCCTCGGCGTTGTCGATGCTCTGCGCTGACGTGCCGAGAAGGTGCACACCCTGTTCGTCGAGTTTGAGAGCGAGATTGTTGGGTATCTGTCCGCCAGTCGAGACCACGACGCCGTGGGGAGTCTCGAGGTCTATGATGTCGAGCACGCGCTCGAACGTGAGTTCATCGAAATAGAGACGGTCGCAGACGTCGTAGTCGGTCGAGACGGTCTCGGGGTTGTAGTTAACCATGACCGAGCGGTATCCCTCTTTCCTTATCGTCTCGAGAGCCTGGACTCCGCACCAGTCGAACTCCACCGATGAGCCGATGCGGTATGCGCCCGATCCAAGCACCACAACCGAACGGTGATCATGTTCGTAACAGATGTCGTTGTGGTTGCCGCCGTAGGTGAGGTAAAGGTAGTTTGTGGCGGCGGGAAACTCTCCGGCAAGCGTGTCGATCTGCTTGACGCAGGGTACAATGCCGAGAGCCTTGCGGCGGTCGCGCACGCGGATGCATGCCTTCTCGATGTCGAGATCTTTTTCCATGCCAAGTGCGCGGGCTATCTGGAAGTCAGAGAATCCCGTGGCCTTTGCCTTGCGGAAAAGACGGGCCGGGAGTGCCTCAAGACTGCCGGCGGAACGCAGTTCGCGGTCTATGCAGTGTATGTTTTTGAGCTTTTCGAGAAACCAGCAGTCAATCTTTGTCAGGTCATGTATCTGGTCGACTGTATAGCCCTGGTCGAAAGCCTTCTCGATAACGAAGATACGCATGTCGGTCGGAGCGTGGAGCGCACCGTCGATGTCGGGGATCTCAAGTTCCTTGTTCTCGACAAAGCCGTGCATTCCCTGTCCGATCATGCGGAGCCCTTTCTGAATAGCCTCCTCGAATGTTCGGCCGATGGCCATGACCTCTCCGACAGACTTCATCGATGACTCAAGCTCGCGGTTGACTCCGCGGAATTTGCCGAGATCCCAGCGCGGAATCTTGCAGACACAGTAGTCGAGGGCCGGCTCGAAAAATGCCGATGTGGTCTTGGTGACAGAGTTGTTGAGATCAAAAAGACCGTAGCCGAGTCCGAGTTTGGCTGCCACAAACGCCAGCGGATAGCCGGTAGCTTTCGACGCCAGTGCCGATGAACGCGACAGACGTGCGTTGACCTCGATGACACGGTAGTCTTCGGAGTCAGGACAAAGTGCGAACTGCACATTGCACTCGCCGACAATGCCTATATGACGCGCGATCCGGATCGAAAGCTCTCGCAGCTTGTGGTATTCTGAATTGGTCAGTGTCTGCGACGGAGCGACAACGATGCTCTCGCCGGTATGGATGCCGAGCGGATCGAAGTTCTCCATGTTGCAGACAGTGATACAATTGTCGAACGCGTCACGCACCACTTCATACTCCACCTCTTTCCAGCCCTTGAGACTCTTCTCGACAAGCACCTGAGGAGAGAACGAGAAAGCCTTCTCGGCCAAGGCGGTGAGCTGCTCGGCGTTGTCGCAGAATCCGGATCCGAGACCGCCGAGCGCGTAGGCCGCGCGGAGTATGACGGGATAGCCGAGTTTCGAGGCTGCCTCGAGTGCGTCCTCCTTGTTGTCGCAGGCCATAGAGTCAATGGTCTTGACATCGATTTCATTGAGTTTATCGACGAAGATCTCGCGGTCTTCGGTATCAATGATAGACTGGACGGGAGTGCCGAGCACCTTGAGGTCATATTTGTCGAGTATGCCCTTGTGGAAAAGCTCGACACCGCAGTTGAGAGCGGTCTGGCCGCCGAACGCGAGCATGATTCCCTGCGGACGTTCGCGGGCTATCACCTTCTCGACAAAGAACGGGGTGACGGGCAGGAAGTAGATATGGTCGGCGACTCCCTCGGAAGTCTGCACTGTCGCGATATTGGGATTGATGAGCACTGTCTCTATACCCTCCTCGCGGAGTGCCTTGAGTGCCTGGCTTCCCGAATAGTCGAATTCTCCGGCCTCGCCGATCTTGAGCGCGCCCGAACCGAGCACGAGTACTTTCTTTATATTGCTGTCTTTTAACATGTCTTGTGGGTCTTAGAGGAGATATCAGAGGAGATTGATGAAGTCGTCAAAGAGGAATTCGGTGTCGACCGGACCGCCCGACGCCTCGGGATGGAACTGCGACGAGAACCAAGGTTTCGATTCGTGACGTATGCCTTCGTTCGAGCCGTCGTTCATATTGGTGAAGTAGGGCTTCCATCCCTCTTCAAGAGTCGAGGCGTCAACAGCAAACCCATGGTTCTGGCTTGTGATGAAACAGCGGTCTGAGCCTTCCATGCGCACAGGCTGGTTGTGAGAGCGGTGACCGTACTTCAGTTTGTAGACCGATGCACCGGCGGCCTTGGCGAGCAGTTGGTTGCCCATGCATATGCCCATCAGGGGACGCTTCTCATCGGGATCGGATATGAATTTGCGGATATTGTCGACCGCGGTCTGACATTCGTCGGGGTTTCCGGGACCGTTCGAGATGAAAAGGCCGTCGAACTCAAGAGAGTTGAAGTCGTAGTTCCATGGCACCCTCACCACTTCAACGCCCCGGCGCAGAAGGCAGCGGATAATGTTGTTTTTCGCACCGCAGTCCACAAGCACCACGCGCTTGCGGCCTTCGCCTCCGCCATAGACGCAGGGTTCGGAAACCGACACGAGGTCAACATAGTTGACCGAGTTGTAGTCGATTTCGGCAGGCTGTCCCGCCACCCCCTCGACCATGATGCGGCCCATCATCACGCCGTGCTCACGCAGGATCTGCGTCAGATGGCGCGTGTCGATGCCGGTTATGGCCGGCACTTTCTCGCGGCGAAGCCACTCCGACAGACTCTCGCGGGCATTCCAGTGGCTGAACTGCTCGGAGTAGTCTCCCACGATGAGACCGGAGGCATAGATGCGGTCGCTCTCCATGAAAGGTGCGATGCCATCGGCCCCCTCCTCGGTCGAAGGCACGCCGTAGTTGCCGACAAGGGGGTAGGTCAGCGTCATGAGCTGGCCGGCATATGAGGGGTCGGTCAGACTCTCCGGATATCCGGTCATGGCGGTGTTGAACACGACTTCGCCGGCGACATTGCCGTCATAGCCGAAAGACTCGCCTTCGAAACGCGTCCCGTCGTCAAGTATCAGTGTGGCTTTCTTCATTTCTTGAAATATATTTCTTCTATATAGTTGATATATGCTTCGTTGATTCTTCTGACTCCGCCGGGCGTCGGATAGTCGCCCGAGAAATACCAGTCGCCAGGATGATCCGGACATGACCGGTGCAGCCCGTCAAGAGTCTGGTAGACTATTCTCACGTCGGCCTTCACATCGGGGGGAGTCAGCATCTCTACAGTCTTGGCCGAGATCTCCTCGTCGGTGAAAAGATCGTAGAGTTCCTTGACATGATTGACCATATCCTCTTTAGGAAGGCGGGCCTGTGCCTTGCACTTCTCGTATATGTCTGTCATGACATGCGCGAGTCCGCGGTCTTCGGCAAGCGCGACGGCGGCGCGGAACGATATGAACTCATCCATGCGCGACATGTCGATGCCGTAGTAGTCGGGATATCGGACCTGCGGACCGGAGCTTACTATGACTATACGCTTCGGATGCAGACGGTCGAGAATCCTGATGATGCTCTCGCGCAGCGTCGTGCCGCGCACGATACTGTCGTCGATCACCACAAGGCTGTCGACTCCCGGTCGCAGACTGCCGTAGGTTATGTCGTATACATGGGCAGCGAGATCATTGCGGCTGTTACCCTCGGATATGAATGTGCGCAGCTTTATGTCTTTGATGGCGACTTTCTCGGTGCGGATGCGCCGCGACAGGATCTCGCTTACGCGCTCTGCGGGCAAATGGCCGCCCCAGCGGGCAATTTCCGCGGCCTTGCGGGCATTGAGATATTCGTTGAGTCCCTGCACCATGCCGTAGAACGCCACTTCCGCCGTATTGGGGATGTAAGAGAAGACCGCATTGTCGATATCGCCGTCGAGTGCCTTGAGTATCGGGGTGACAAGTGTGCGGCCCAGCTCCTTGCGCTCGCGATATATGTCGCGGTCGGACCCGCGGCTGAAGTAGACGCGCTCGAAAGAGCAGGGGGCATATTTTTTAGGCGCGATGATCTGCTTTACAGCCAGCTTGCCTTCCTTGCTTACAAAAAGCCCCTGACCGGGAGCGAGTTCATGGATGTCGTCGGCCTCGACGTTGAATGTCGTCTGGATCACAGGACGCTCGGAGGCCATTGTGAACACCTCGCCGTCCATATACCAGAAGGCCGGACGTATCCCCCATGGATCGCGCATGCAGAACATCTCGCCCGACCCCGTGACGCCGCAAAGCACATAGCCGCCGTCCCATACATGGGCAGACTCCTCGAGCACGTGGGCAAGATCGATGTTGTCTTCTATGTATCCGGTTATACCGCTGTCATGCAAGCCTCTGTCTACAGCCTCGCGAAAAAGGCGCTCCGACTCGCGGTCGAGCCTGTGTCCGAGCTGTTCGAGCAGAATATATGTGTCGGAGATCATGCGGGGATGCTGACCCTTGACTGCTATGTGGTCGAAGATCTCGTCGACGTTGGTCATGTTGAAGTTGGCGCATATGCAGAGATTTTTGGCGCGCCAGTTGTTGCGTCTCAGAAACGGATGGACATAAGAAAGGCCGCTTTTCCCCGTCGTCGAATAGCGCAGGTGACCCATATACAATTCACCGGCAAACGGAAAATGGCGGCTTGCAAGGTCGGCATCGTTGAGCTCCGAAGGATTGATATCCTTGAAATTCTGATGGACCGAGGCAAATATCTCTTTTATGGCGTTGACTCCGAGCGCACGCTCGCGAAACATGAATTCCTGACCCGGTGCTGCACGCATCTTAACACATGCGAGACCGGCCCCCTCCTGACCCCTGTTATGCTGCTTCTCCATCATGAGATACAACTTGTTGAGGCCATACATCCAAGAGCCATACTTCTGCTGGTAATGCTCCAGCGGTTTCAGCAGACGCACCATGGCGACGCCGCATTCATGCTTCAATGGTTCCATGTTCCTGTTTTGCTTTGCAAAATTAGCATTTTTTTGCCAAATAGGGAAATATAAACAAGATAATCGCCCTTAAATCCTGATAAAAAGATTTAAAGGCGATTGCAATAAGATCAGTAGGATTCTTCCTGACTGGGGAAATCTCCGGACTTGACGTCTTCTATGTAACGCCCGACGGCATCGTGCATTATCGAGGCGAGATCGGCGTATCGCCGCAGAAAACGGGGCGAGAAGCCCTGATTTATGCCGAGCATGTCGTGCATGACGAGCACCTGACCGTCTGCGCCGGCGCCGGCGCCTATGCCGATCGCAGGTATGGTCAGACGTCGCGACACTTCTGCCGCCAGCTCGGCGGGAATCTTCTCGAGCACTATACCAAAGCAGCCGATTTCCTCAAGCATCAAGGCGTCGGCTATGAGCTTGTCGGCTTCCTCCTTCTGGCGGGCACGCACGTTGTACGTCCCGAACTTGTTGATACTCTGCGGCGTCAGGCCGAGATGTCCCATCACAGGAATACCGGCGCTGAGAATGCGCTCCACCGATTCGCGGATCTCCGATCCACCCTCCATCTTGACAGCCTCGGCGTGGCTCTCCTTCATGATCCTGATGGCCGAGGCGAGTGCCTCTTTCGAGTTGCCCTGATAGGATCCGAAAGGGAGGTCTACCACCACAAGGGCGCGGCGTGTGGCCTTCATCACGGATTTGGCATGATATATCATCTGGTCGAGTGTGATCGGAAGAGTCGTGACGTTTCCGGCCATCACATTGGAGGCGGAGTCGCCGACGAGAATGACGTCGATGCCGGCGCCATCTATGATTTTGGCGGAGGAATAATCATAGGCGGTGAGCATAGAGATCTTCTCGCCGCGCTGTTTCATCTCGACAAGGCGGCGCGTGGTCACCTTGCGGGCATTGTCTGTTGTGTTGGTTGACATTGTCTATGGTAATTGATCTGGCCGCAAAATTACTCATTTTTCACGAAACAGCCAAAACCAGCGCAGACCTCGCATAGCCGGTCTTACTCCACTTCCATCAACCGGCGTCGGGCTTCATCGGCCACAAGGGGCGCATTATAGGAATGTTTCACACCGTGGTTGCATTTTCCACCGCCCAGCGGTTCTGAAGCATGGTCTCGAATTCTTTCTTACTGACAGAAGATATGTGGCGCAGGTATTCCTCGGTAGATCCGGTTATGCCGCATTTCTGTCGAAGATTATACTTGATGCAGTGAACTGTCCGTGGTGACCGGTTGGTCATCGACGCTATCTCTTTTGTAGTCATATTCATCATTATGAACGCACACATCCTCGTCTCCGCATTGGTCAGTTCAGGATGAAGACGATACAGTCGGTCAAAGAAATTCTGATTCAGCTCTTCAAAATATCCTTTGAACAGGTTCCACAAATCTCCTTTCTCCCTCAGACCCGCAAGCGAACGTCTGATTTCCTTGACAGCCTCCTTGTCCGACAGCTTTCCCGATGACGCTGACTGGATTTTCTCTACCGCCTCGCTGATGGCGGCAAGCTTAAGCGTGACTGACCCGAGGTCGCTGACATTGCGCTTTGCGGTGTCTTCAGCAAGCCTTCCGGCTTCTGCAAGTTCCGCCTCCACTTCAGCGAGCCGTCTCTCCAGCCGTTGACAGCTATCCCGTTCTTTCCTGACTTTACGTGTCATATACATAAAGACTGCCCACGCCAGCAGAATCAAGACCAAAATCATGGCCGACGCCAGCGGGAGACTGACTGTGAGAGGTTTCTTGTTTCCTTCTCCGGCATTTCTTTCCCATTCCTGTATGCCGGCGTCCAGTCCTGTGGAGTAGGCGGTCCTGTCAACAAGGCCGATGGAGTCAAGCAGCGCGTAGGCGGTGCGCAGATGTCCGAGAGCCGACCTGATGTCTCCTCTCCTTTCAGCGATTTCCGACTTGACACTTTCAAGATCGGCCTGCTCGGGTGAACCTGAAAGAAGACTGAGTTCATCTGAATATGTCTTCAAAGCTCTTGAAGCCGATTCATAGTCCCCTTTCCCGGCAAGCGAGTATATGTAGTTCAAGATTGCGTAGGGGCCGTTGACTGTACCTTTCATGTCAGGCATGATATCTTCCACATAAGAAACGGCAGACCTGTAATCACCCTGACGCAGAAAAATCAGCCCGATACTCGCGTCGGCCACTCTGGCCATGTCGGGATCGGATGTGGACTTTCTGGCCTTTCTCCATACATCGAGAGCCTTGTCATATTCCTTTTTATTGAGCAGGACATTGCCTTCTGCCATCAGCATATTGAATTCCATGTAAGCGCGGGTCTGCGGACTGAAGCATTCTCTGCTGGAACCCGACATCAACTTTTTCGCTTTCTCCAGATATTCATGGCCTTTGTCATAATTATATAGATGCACGAACGCGTCGGAAACCACGAGATACGCGCCTATATCATAACGAACCAGCGAATCCGGCTTTTTCATCGACAGAATCCGGAGGGCATCATCAAAAACTCCCTTGAACATTCCTCCGCGCAACTGCGCGCCCATTGCATTGAGCAAAAAGTAGCATCGCAATGAGAGAGAATCCTTGTGCGCCTTATGCACGCCTTCATGAAACGCTCTGGCCTCATTGACATAATCACGCGCTTCTCTATACAACAGTCCTCTCTCGGCACATATGACACGAAGAACCCCCGGATCTGACATCCTTGACAGACTGTCGTATGCCTCAAGCCTGTTCCGCAGAGGCAATGCCGCATTACGTGCTGTCTTCAGCATCAACTCGGCAGCCGCCGTATCGGATACGCCAGATTTGTCAGCGCGACATCTCAGACATGATAAAAGTGCAATTATAACTGACACCAAGAGATATTTTTTCATAAAGGCGAAATTCAAGTCCTAAATAATCATCCGGCACAAATATAAATATTATACATTGAAAATGCAAATTCATTCTTGCGGAAAATTGAGGACATACAATTATTCCTCCACAGAAATACAAATAGCAACTCTTTGATTTTAGGAATATTAAACACACAATAAGCATCTGATAAGCATACCTATTTTTATCCTAAGTCCGTTTTCCGCAACTGTTTATTTGGAATCGGACGGTTCTCCGCATAATTTAGCCGCCGCAACAGTTTCATCAACCAATCAAAACCAATATCATGAGCAAGCATTACATCACCATCCTGCTTACGGCAGTTCTTTCGGCCTTTGCAAACGCAGCCGGGATTTCGCCCGAATCAGTAAAAGCCCGCTTTGATTCCAGACGCGCAGAATCATCTGAAGTCCGGCTCGACGTCAATCTGACGTGGAATCCCGAGACGGAATATCCGCACTCGATAACTCTGCTGAGGGAAGAAGGCAGTCTGACCGCGACTCTTGGCGACATGCCTCCTGAAGCGAAGGGCTTCTGGATTCCCATTGACTCAAACCAGGCAGGCATATACCAGATCGTCATGTGTTTTCAGAAAATGGATGATCTTATGTATGAGGGTCACCGCAGCTTTGTCATAACCGAAGACTGCGATCTCACATCCAGTCTTGAAATCGACATCAATGCCGCAAGTGCCGACAGACTCGTCAGTTTCGTATCACGTAATTCCAGCGGGGCTGAGACTTCTGTGCCCACGTTCATGATGGGAGAAAACGGCTACGAGAAAATCCGTGACGGGAACGCCGTTGCAGTCAACCTGTCGAATATACTGGTCCACGATGACAAGACGTTCTATCACAGCGGAAGAATGCTTATGGTCGACGGCATAATGGAGTATCCTGAAGAGTGGAACATCCCGCTGAAATGCTCCGGCCTCGGCATAGAAGACATATATATCAACGAGGTAAGCGGCCGGTGGAAGATCATACAGTGCCGTTCCGTCTTCAACGCAGATATGGAATCGACCGATCTTGTTGTCCTTCTCGCTTCGGAATTCGATGAGAGTATCAATTTGATTTCAAACGATCCGTCGGGATATTACAGTTTATCTCCCTCTTTTCTTACTCCGGAGGTTTCAGGAGATTTCAGATATCCGGTATCGCCAGGTCTGGCCACTTCGGATGACGCTCTTGCCTACGGGCTGTCGCTTTATATGAAATCTCCCGCCATATCCGTATGCATTCCCGATGCGCTCGCCGACATTCCGATTGACCCTGATGTGACATTCTCCATAACCGCAGACAAGAATCACGATTTCGGGAAGGTAATGACATCCGAGAGACTGATCGTCGACTCCTCCCGACCGCTTCATTTTTACTCTCGGCCCGTTCTGAGTGTCCTCGCCATGGGAGAAGACATGAAATCCTCATATTACAACATTCCTGCTCTTGACGCGCCTCTGACATCAGAAACCATAATCGGAGCTACCGCTCCTTATGCAGTTGTCGCCATGGGTCGCGATTACTCTTCGGCTGCAAGGTTCAGATACCGTCTTGACGCGGCATTCGCAGGGTCTATGGGAGAAGTGTTCAATCATGAGACTTCTACAATGAAGAATCATATAAAATGCGACGGGAATATCATTCTCGAAAATTCGCCTCTTTCAGAATTCGCCGACGCGTTCGAGGCCTCGGGCAAACCTAAAGGCGAATATGAACTGTCGATGATTTCGAGTCGTCCCATGCTGAATGGATATTCAAGAAAAACAACCGTTACGTCCAGATGGAATTATTCATCTGCCACAGCAGACTGCACTCCTCCGACTCTCACCTACCTGCAGTTCAAGACAAATGCAGGAGAAGTGGCAGACGAGTTCGACAGACCTGAAGATGGAATGATATTTCTGACAGCAGGAGATTTTGAACCTGCCGTCACTCTCAACGCATTCGAAGTCGAAGGGACTTTCTACAACTACAATTATTTCAAATACCATCCTGCCGGTCTGAAACTGTATTACCGCCCGCACGGCGAGACCGGATTCCATGAGCTATCCGCTGAGTCTGTCGCGGATTGCTCCTACGTCAGAGGCTTCGGAGAATTCTATAAATGCAGCCTGTCGCAGATCGAGTCTGGATCCGGAACCGGATGGTTCGACCTGAGAGTATTCTTGTCAGACGCGGCGGGTAACTCTCAGACTCAGGATATCGAGAAGGCATTCAGAATCAAGTCGCTGGCAGGTGTTGACAAAATCTGCGACGGTTCTTTCGAAATCAGAATCGAGGGCAACAGCATTCTTGCGCCTGATCATGCTCTGATACACACCCCTTCAGGCATACCTTCGCGACCCGACAATCTCGCACCCGGCATCTATCTTGTCAGCATCGGCGGAAAGACGCACAAAGTCATGATTCCATGATGCGTGACATGTCATGACCATCCGGGGCGCGGACATCACATCTTGATGCCGCGCCCTCGATCTGCATGCACCCCGACGTCATGTCACGCTGTGGGTGTCTTTTTGCCGAGTATGTCTTCGGCGGCGTCGGCGACCGCCACTTCCTGCGGCGATGGTGCGGGCGAGAGCGGATTGACCGCAAACACATAGTTGTCATGCTCGAAGAGTGCCCATATCAGCAGCAGAACAACCACTACCCCGGAAAATACGAATTCGAAGCCGGGAGCCGTGGAGTGGAACAGCTTGCGGAAGAAGGAGTCGACAAACGGCACCATCATTATGGCCACGTAGTTTGACGACAGCACATAGCCGAAGTATCTCATACCCAGCCTGTGGGTCGGGGCGATATATGTGGTCTTGTTGTAGATGACGGGCTGCACGATGCCGTAGGCGAATCCGGTCACGAGCGAGGCGATTATAAGCACGATGTAGCTTTTGACAAACCCGATCGTGATCAGGCCGGCTGCGCAGAGACCCAGACAGATGAACATCACCGGGCGACCGAAGAATTTCTTGAGACGTGCCACGAAAGCCCCCGACACTGCCACCATCAGATAGTAGGCGGCGGTCACCACGCCGATCTGCGTCGTGTCCATGCCGTATTTGTCCATCATGAACGGGGCGTAATAGGATATGGATGTGGTGCAATAGGTGAGTATCATGTAGAGCACGATGAGCGCTATGACAAGACGCACCGACTCTCGGCCCTGGAAATGGTCGGCGGTCGACGGCTCTGTGGCTTTTGTAGCCGGAGCTGAGGCGAGAACCAGGTGCGACTTGATGTATTTCTGCGTCATGAAGGGCACAAGGCAGAGGGGAACAAGCGGCACAAGATAGACCGCGAAAGCGGCATGCCAGTTGTGGGCCGCAACCCATCCGACATAGACGTTGGCTATGATGACCATCGTGTTTGACGCCGTCGATTTGAGTCCGAGATCTGTCTGTCGCGATTTACCCATGAACCATTCGGATATGTATCCGGCAGCAATAGGCACCACAAGACCGCAGCCCACACCGCCCATGCACCCGAGGAATATCAGCAATCCCATGCTGTCGGCAAAGAGGCTCACAAGGCCGCTTCCGAAGAATATTGCGAGTCCGGTGGTGAGCACGGCGGTCTGCCACCGGGGCACCGCGATACGCCCGGCGATGAGCACCACCGGAATCATGACAAGATTCGGAAGACTCGTGATGAGCTGAGATTCGAGTTCCGACGAATTGAAGATATGGTGAAGCTTGCCGAGCATCGGCGAGACGGCGAGTCCCGGAAGATTGATGGTGAGCGATATGGCGAGGATCGCCAACAGCGATATAAGCGGCATTTTGCCGTTGCCGGAATTGACATATTTCATAGCGGCATCATTGATTGGTCAGTTTTAGAACGTTTTTGGCATTCAGTTGGTTGAAGGTGCGTCCGACTGTTTCTCCGGTGAGCGACAGTATTCGCCTCGGGCTGTAAAACCGGAGTATGTTGGCAACATCGGCCCGCGTGGCCTCCATCACGAAATCATCGAAACTTTTCATAAGGTCGGCCAGTGCGGTGAGCGAATTCTGCGTCTGCTGGTTGTAGAGCGTGCCGCTCATGGAGTTGCTGTCGAGTTTCCCCTGCAGGGCACCGTTTACTCCGGAGATGTCTTCCATCATCTTCATCTGTATCTCGAGAAGCTCGGTGATACCGATGTCGGCCGAGCGCGAGCTGACCTGCTGCGGCAACGGCACTCCGGCGCGCGGCCGATAGACTATGACGCCGTTGAACCTTCCCCATTCGTCGGCTATATCGTTGATGTCGGTGCCGTCGGGCAGCGCGCCTTCCGGAAACAGCAGCACGCCTTTGGCCGATGCGCGGAGTATCCAGTCATACATCGATATCAGCCTGTTGGTGAGTTTCTGCTGGTCGATTATGTCGCTGACAAATGAGTGGATCTCTCCGTCGATAAACGGGTATGCCTTTATTACGTAGGGGTGCGTCGCACCGGGATATGGCGACATGCCTCGCGCAAGTATCCTGCCCGAAGGAGTCAAGAACGTGTATCGCCATTCTTCATCGAATATTCTGACTGTCTCTGTCAGGCGCGACTCTCCCCTCTCCAGGCGCAGCCGGTTTTCCTCGCTGATCGCCGAAGCTGCGGAGAGTGGCGCCCTGAACCATCGGCCAGCCAGGCGGTCATGACATCTGAGAAGCGGAGTCCTTGTCCGCTCCCACACCTCGTATACTACACAATGCGCGTGCGGATCATCGATCCGCCGCATTCCATATGCCTCGGTCACGGGGGTGCCGCAGACTGTCTCTCCGAACGCGGCCTCGACCTCTCCGAGTTCCATCTCATGTATCTCTCCGACAAGCGTGAGGTCGAGGCCTCTCGCGTCGACAGCCGACCGGTCGAAGAAAAAACGGGCCGGCGAAATCAGGTCTGTGCGGCATCCGCTCGCTCCCCGGCGGCGGCCATACCACTTCTTGTGCACGGCCAGACCGCTTATCAGAAACTCCTCCATGGTCCGGGCGTAAAGTTCCTCAAGTCTGTTTGTCTCGGCCACATGTCCGAGAAGGCAGTTCACTATGGCCGGCTCCCGCGCCGAGTCATCCACACGCCCCGTGCATCGGGGCATCTTCCACCGGTTGCGATAGACTCCGAGCACATTTCTGACCAGTCGGCGTATCAGATTGTTTTTGAGGGGCATGTTGCCCTGGCTGAGAATGTAGTCGCGTTCGCGCATCCTCACGCCCCGGTCGACTATCATGTCGTTCCACTGGTCGCCATAAGTGAAACGCTTGCAACGTTCACGCTCGCTGCGGAATTCATGAAGCGCGTTCCAGCACTCCACGGCCCGCGCCAGCAGATCAGGATCTGACACAGCGTCATCATTTGTCACCTTCATATTTTCTGTCTTAAGCATGTGCGGCATTGATATCGTCTTATCCATTATTCTCTTTTTTGCGGCGAAAATACATATCCGCCCCCACCGAGCATCGATATCCGTTTACCGCGGAACCACATTATTACGCGCGGTCTTGAATGGTTCAGATTTTCAGGGCAACCGCATCAAAATTTGGCTCAAGGAGCATATAGGGCATATGGTCGTTGGAAAGGCACGCTATTCTTCTTCTCCTTCAAGACCAATCTGACAGAAATCCGCGATCCTGGATTAACATTCTTGTGGGATGGGGTTTTAATCACCTTTCGGCCCATGCTGTTTAGGCGATGCGCCCCTGTTTTTTACCGTATATGATCTCATGCTTATCAGCTAGTATATCCAGTGACTTTCATCCATGATCAACCACGCATATCTCAATCACACCTGAATTCACGCAACTCATCAGACATTCTATTTGATCAAGCTACATACAAATGCCATACTAAAATACGACTCTTACTGTATTTATTCCCTTACTCATTCCGAACATACAGAACCCACTTTGATTTTGACATATAAAGGTACATTTAAGCATATAGTATACACAATTTCTACAATTTATAATTATCAGTTTTAAACAAGCAATAATGCTTTTGCAAAGATTCTCTTTACTCCCTCCTGCAATAACATAATATCACTTATCCTTAAATACACCGATCAATATTTTTATTTTTAAAAAAAACTACCAGATATTTGCTTATATAAAATATTTTTCACAACTTTGCAAAAAGATATATTCTCTTTAACCACATTAAAAATATTATGATGGAATTACAGCAAATTGAAACCTTGCTTCTTCAAGAAATGGAGAATATAAAAGGAGGTCTTGCCGGAGTTTGCGAATGCGACTCTGCAGCGGGACAAAGCACTGAATCTGGCGGCAAATGCACATGTTCCAGCGGTGGTGCAGCACAGCTTTTGAACGTACCAGACAAGGATCTTCCTAAATGCTTCTGCGGCACAGTCGGAGGCGCAGGACAGTAACTAAATTATGATAAGTGTATTCAGATTATCGGAATACACTTATCATGTAAATTTTAAAGAAAATGTACATCGCACTTTCTCCTGCATATACAATTAGAAATGAAGCTCACACGTCATTTCTAATTCGTGTGGATAAGATAATCAACCTAAGAAGAACTGAATTCGGAGCATTCTGTATTCCCCCTTTTATAGGTTATATCTTAGCACATATTGGCGATTTTGAGTATTCAGAATCGATCAAAGTTATTGGCACTACTTTAAAGGTGGGATCTTCTGCAATAGACAAATTTGTTCAACAACTCATTGACAACACTGATCATAAAGAGTTTAGATTATCAGAGACTCAATCTATTGTATTCCCCAAAGCTCTCTTAAAACGTTACTCACAAAAACCCCATCCAATAATCCATGAAGAGAAAACGTTTGATGGATCAGGAGATTTTACTATAAAACGTCCATTGGTGCCTCTCAGTGCAAATTTTATGGTTACAACAAATTGCACTACGGATTGCATTTATTGTTATGCAAACCGAAGGTTATCACCAACACTCAGCACCGAAAAGATTTTGAGTTTATTAAAAGAATTGCATGATCAGGGCACTATTAATGTAACACTTACAGGAGGAGACATATTTGCCCATCCAGATTGGCGTGTTATTCTCAAAAGTGTTCGTGATTATGACTATAAACCTTTCCTATCAACAAAAACACCTTTGGATTACAAGCAAGTCAAATATCTAAGAGATCTAGGATATGAAGAGATTCAATTTTCATTAGATTCTATATATTCTGACATTCTTAAGAATCTAATAAATGTCAAAATTGGATATTTAGATAAAGTCACCTCTTTTCTTAATCACTGTTCCAAATTAGAGCTTAATGTCTTAGTGCGGAGTGTCTTGACAAAATTAAATTCTTCTAAAGAAAGAGTATCTTCCTTATATGATTATCTTTCAAGCTTTGACTGCGTTAAAGAATGGATTATGACGCCTGCCTTCTTTTCGAAGTATAAAGAGAAAGAATATAAATCTTTGGAAGTAGCAAATGAGGATTTAATTTGGATTTATGAATTCACACAAAAAGCAAATCGGGCTTTCAAAATCGGACTTAATAAAATATCCGAAAAGGGATATATTTTAAAGAGATTTGGAAGTCCGAAGGAATATGTTCGCAATAACCAGATCTGCATGGCAAATACGACCAGCATATCCATATTGGCTAATGGGGATTGCAGTGTCTGTGAGATGTTATATGACAATCCAGAATATCTAATTGGCAATGTCAATGAGTCTTCAATTCGTGAAATTTGGAATTCGGGAAAAGCTTTACGTCTTTACTCCATGACTCAATGTCAATTTCCACAGTCATCCCCATGTAAAAGCTGCGAAGTGTTTGAGCAATGCAGAAATGATTTCGGAAAAAGAGTATGCTATTTAGATATTACTAAATCCGGGAAAACAAAATGGCATCCAGATCCAAGATGTCCTCACGCAGATAATATTCAATTGATTCTATGAAAGGCTTTAACACCATAAGATATTTCTTAGCATGCACAGTAGTTTTGTTAACTGCTGCTTCTATGCATGGAAAGACAATTGTTTTTTCAACAACTGACAACAACTTAATACCGCAAGTGCAATGCATCGGCTTTAAAGAGGATGGAGATTCTATCGCCACATGGGTATCCAATAAGGAAGGGCTTATTGATATTCAAATTGCCGAAGGAATTAATTATATAACAGCTTCGCATCCCCAATTTAGTGACAAAGTAATATTTTACAAAGATCTCAACGAGGGTAAAAATATTGTTATTTTATCTCAAGCGGTATCATTAAATGAAGTGGTTGTAACTCCAGCAGATGTTCAGGAATTTACAGACCGCACATCGTATCGGATAACAATGAAAGACATGGCCAGATATGCCAATGTATTGCAATCGTTAAATGTAATACCAAATTTGACCGTACTTTCAAATGGCTCGGTATTTTTTGAGGGTAATCAAAATATCAATATATTAATAGATGGTGTTGATGCGACAATTCAAGAAATCCAGACACTTTCCAAGGAAGACATTGACAAGATTGATGTTTATCAGACTCCTCCTTTAAGATTTATAAACCAAGGGGTATCTGCTGTTATAGATATAAAACTTAAATCGAATATTTATGGAGGAAATGGTGGAATAGACTTATCTCAAGCATTTCCGCCCTTAAAAGGGAATAATTCTGTTGCATTTTACTATAATTATCGACAATCCCGGTTTTCTTTTTTATACAATAACGAAAACTCACATTATAAAAAATATCAGAAATCCGAGGTTTTGGATTACGATTATAATGGCGTAAATTATAATAAAACCAAAGAGGGATTAGACTCCAAAAACCATTATGATGATAATAATTTCAACTTATCATATCAAATAAATCAACCTCGAAAATTTCTTTATAATGTCAAAGCTGGTATTGATTTCAACCGAAATGGAGGAACATCACTACAAAATGTCAAGACATCAACAGAGTCATTTCTTGCCACGAACCTGTTACGGACAGACTACACCAAATATATTGTAGGCAATTATTTTGAAAGAAATTTAGGAGCCAATGCCGGCACATTTCTTGCAAATGTCAATTATCAGCATTTCTCGACTTCATATAACTCGGCATATAATGAACAGAGTGAGTCGGTTGCCGCTGTAAACAATTCAATGTCCAATTATAGGACTCAGCTTGATGCTGTATTCTCAGAAATCCAATATCAATTACCACACAATAAATTAGGATCATTCACAATCAGTGCTTATGAAATATATAAGCACAGTAGATATGTGGATGTATTTACTCCTTTTTCTCAAACTACAAACGTTATGGGAGGAGCTGCTCAATGGTTGGGAATGAAAGGTCCGGTTCGCTGGTGGCTATCTTTGGGCGCAGACTGGTATCATACAGTTTCTACAGTTCTGGAAAATTCACATAATTTATTCATTCCAACGCCGAGAGTAAATATTTACTGGAGAGCATCAAATCATGTCTATTTTTTATTGGACTACTCTTATTCAGGAAATGTACCGACAATTGCACAGTTGAGCGAAACAAACCAGTGGATAGACACCAGATTGGTTTATCATGGCAATTCGACATTAAAACCATATAAAACACATACTGCCAGCCTGCGTTTTATATATAACAACAACTACCTGAATCTATCATTACAAACATCTGTCAACTCCTCACCAAATAGAATTTGTGACATGTACACAACCACAAACGACTACGTGCTGCAAACGCTGGTGAACCTATCAAAATACAGGGAGATAAATTCACGGTTTGACTTATCTTTCAAGCCTCTCGGAAACAACAAACTGGTTTTTTGGAATCGTGTAATTTTAGCTGATATCAAAGGAAAGAATGCAGAATATTCCTGGAACGGTTACAGAATTCAATGGATGTCGGACTTATCTCTTAATCTTAAGCATTGGACTGTAGATCTGTTTTACCAATACCCCGGAAAGATTGCCGAAGGACAATTGATACGGCCACGTGCGCAATGTTGGTCTGCAATGGTCCTGTACCGACCTAATACGAATCTATCATTGGGTCTGGAGTGGTTTATGCCTTTCGGCAAAGGGTTTAAAGAGAGTGAACATACGGTAAATACATCTCCTGTATATGCTGATTCGGAATATAAGATCAGAGATCGCAGCAACATGTTATCCATTAAGTTATCTTATAATTTCAGCTTTGGTCGTAATAAAAACGAGGCAACCCCTCAATATGACAACGGCGATAATGATTCCGGCATACTCCATAAATAATCCATTGCATAACATAAAAAAAAATATTGCATGTCGTTCCCTTTTGTAAAACAACACGATGCAATGCAATGTGGCATATCGTGCATTAGCATGATATGCAGCTTTTATGGAAAAAAGATTTCCCTAAACGTCCTGGAGAACTATTGTAAAGCTTCCAAAGAAGGCGTATCATTAAAAAGTCTTGCAGATCTTTGTCAAATCCTAAACATAGATTATACAGCGGGAAAACTAAGCATACAGGATTTATTAGATTGTCCACTGCCTTGCATATTACATTGGAATCAGAATCACTTTGTTGTTTTATATAAAATTGACAGAAATGGCAAACGATTCTGGATTGCCGATCCAGCAAAAGGTAAATATAAATTATCAATTGAAGAATTTACTGAACACTGGATATCAACCGGATCAACCAATACAGATAAGGGAATAGGAATGTTCGTGCAAAAGACTACTGAATTTGACAATTTAAATATTGACGTATATGAGAATAAACGTTCATTTAGTTTTTTATTGAAATACACATTACAGTATAAAGGCCTTTTTACTCAAATAGTATTGGGATTGGGACTAGGATGCGTATTGCAATTAATAATGCCATTTTTGACCCAATGGATAGTTGATATTGGAATCAAACATCAGGATATTAAGTTTATTTGGTTAGTACTGCTCGGAGAACTAACTATTGTGACAGGCAGAACTATTACAAATATCATAAGAAGTTGGCTGATACTGCATATTTCCATGCGTATTAATATCTCAATTGTGAGTGATTTTTTTATAAAACTACTCAAATTGCCTATGTCATTTTTTGAAACAAAATTATTAGGAGATTTGCTTCAAAGAATGGGAGATCATTCTCGCATACAATCATTTTTAACCAATCAGGTTCTTGGAATAGTATTTTCCATATTATCTTTTATTGTATTTGGAATAGTATTATTCATATATAACATGCCGATTTTCTGTATATATTTCTGTGGATGTTTAATCTATGGCATCTGGATAGCATCCTTTCTTGACAAACGAAAGATTATTGATTATCAATTATTTGAACAACAATCTATTAATCAAAACAAAACTTACCAGTTCATAACTAACATTCCTGAGATAAAACTTCAAAATTGTGAACGCAGAAGACGTTGGGAATGGGAGGATTCTCAAGCAGACCTTTTTACAGTTCAAATGAAATCAATGAAACTGCAGCAATCTCAAGATGCAGGAACAGTTTTCATAAATGAAATTAAAAATATTCTGATAACCGTATTTGCCGCTACAGCCGTAATTGACGGACAGATAACACTCGGAGCGATGTTGGCAATACAATATATTGTTGGACAGCTAAATTCTCCGGTCGAACAATTAATGCAATTCGTGTACTCTATTCAAGATGTTAAAATCTCATTAGAACGAATAAACGAAGTACATGCATCTAAAAATGAAGAATCTTTGGGGAACAATAGACAGGAATTCCCTAATAAAAAAGACATCGTATTGGAGAATGTCAGTTTTAAATACGACATTCATTCCTTGAGAAATACATTGTCAAATATATCGTTTTCTATACCAGAGGGTAAAGTCACAGCCATTGTCGGATCAAGCGGAAGTGGAAAAACAACGTTAATCAAGTTGATGCTTGGCTTTTATCCTGTTCTTGGCGGCACTATAAAAATAGGTAACGAAGATATTAATGCATATAACTTGAAATGGTGGCGCAGACATTGTGGTGTTGTAATGCAAGATGGTGTCATATTTTCAGAATCAATTGCAAGAAATATAGCTATTGATGATGAAGAAATTGATGAAAACAGATTAAAAAACGCGGCCAAAATAGCTTGCATACACAAATATATAACATCTCTTCCATTGAAATATAATACAATCATTGGACGAGATGGAATAGGTGTAAGCCAGGGACAGAAGCAGCGAATTCTTATTGCCCGTGCTGTCTATAAGAATCCAGATTTCATATTTCTTGACGAGGCAACAAATTCATTGGATGCAAAAAATGAAAAATCAATCGTTGAAAATCTCGAAAAATTTTACAAAGGCAAAACCGTTGTTATCGTAGCACATCGACTTTCAACAGTAAAAAATGCGGATAACATTATAGTAATTGACAACGGTAAGATTGTTGAAATCGGAAATCATCAAGATCTGGTAAACCTTAAAGGATCATATTTTAATTTAGTAAGGAATCAATTAGAATTAGGCAATTAATATTAGGCAATTAATATGAATAGTCGAACAGATACGTCACATGACAGTTTTGAACTAAGATCCGATAAAGTTCAAAATTTGTTAGGAAAAGTTCCTAACAAATTTATACGATGGGGCACTCTTATATTATTTCTAATCTTTATCATACTTATTGTGATCGTCCTTTCAATGAAGTATCCATATGGAAATGGAGAGTCCATTTTTGAGCATATAATCTCATAACTCGCCAACATCTGTCACCGTTGCCTCAAAGCTATCGCTGCTTGCCGCCTGAAACTTTGATGCGGTTGCGCGGAACTTGCGGCCGGGGTGTTTTTGCATTTATGACGGATTTTTGCTAAATTTGTGGTTCTCTAATTTTTCCGGCAATATCAGAACCGGATACACACGACTCTCATGACATCACAGAACAAGGACATGGATTCCGGCAGCAGACATAAAAAATGCGCCGAAGGCGTGCGCCCCGACATACTGAACTATGAGGATATCAGAAAGATGATTCCTTTCCTCGACGGTCATCCGAAGATCGTCAAGGCAATCATGCACTGGCTCATTCTCGACAAGTGCAACGCAGTCCACGAAAAGTACTGCCACACCACCGGCGTGCCGTTCTCCAATCTGCTGATCGACGACGCCTACCGCATCCGCAAACGGATCGACAACGAGGAGGTGCTCGACCGATTCCGCGACGTGCCTTTCGTCACGGTCAGCAACCACCCTCTCGGAGCGCTCGACGGCATAATGCTCATCGACATCATCGGACGCCACCGCGAGGATTTCAAGGTGATGGTCAACATGTTTCTCAATTATCTTTCAGCCATGCGCCCGTCGTTCATTGCTGTAGACCCGTCGGGCAGCGACGACCCTGTCAAGAAGGCGGCCACCATGCACGGCATACGCGAGGCGATAGCCCACGTCCGGGCCGGGCATCCGATGGGATTCTTCCCGGCCGGAGCTGTCTCGAAGATCGACCGCTCGCTCCGCATCTCCGACCGCGAGTGGCAGCCGTCGATCATCCGACTGATAAAGCAGATGAAAGTGCCTGTGATTCCGGTCTACTTCCACAACCACAACTCGACATTCTTCAACATCCTCGCCTTTATCGACTGGCGACTGAGGACTCTCAGGCTTCCGCGCGAGCTTTTCAACAAGACCGGCCGCGAGATGCACGTGTCGTTCGGCGATCCCATAATGCCCGACGAGCAGGCACTATTCACCGACACAGAAAAGTTCGGACTCATGCTCCGTGAAAGAACCTACGCGCTCCGGAGACTTCCATGACTTAAAAACCACACATCAGCATGACAGCAACTGATTCACAGGATATACAGCAGGCAAAACAGCGTTTCGGCATCATCGGCAACTCGCCGGCTCTTCTCGAAGCGGTGGCACGCGCCATTCGCGTCGCGCCCATAGACCTCTCGGTGCTCGTAACCGGCGAGAGCGGATCGGGCAAGGAATTCTTCCCCAAGATAATCCACCAGTTCGGTGCCCGGAAGCACAAGAAATACATAGCGGTCAACTGCGGCGCCATACCCGAAGGCACCATCGATTCGGAGCTTTTCGGACACGAAAAAGGCTCGTTCACCGGTGCAATCGCTGCCCGCAAGGGTTATTTCGAGGAGGCCGACGGTGGAACTCTCTTCCTTGACGAGGTGGCCGAACTCCCGCTCACCACGCAGGCCAGACTGCTGCGAGTGCTTGAGTCAGGGGAGTTCCTGAAGGTGGGTTCGTCGGCAGTGCAGAAGACTGACGTGCGCATCGTGGCGGCCACAAACGTTGATCTGCAGAAAGCCGTCAGACAGGGCAAATTCCGCGAAGATCTCTACTACAGGCTGTCGACCGTATCGATCGTGGTGCCAAACCTCCACGACCGCGGATCCGACATACATCTTCTCGCACGGAAGTTCGCCTCCGATTTCTCACGGAAATACATGACCGGGCCTGTATCTTTCTCCGACGACGCCGTCAGGGCAATGACGCTTTACCGCTGGCCGGGCAACGTGCGCCAGCTCAAAAACATAGTCGAGCAACTCGCCCTCTTCAACGCCGGCGAGGAGATCTCGAGGCAGCAGATTGTCGAGGCTCTTCCTGTAGACCATTCCGGTCTATCCACCCCCGTACACTCCCGGCAGCCCCACGACTATGAGTCAGAGCGAAAGATGCTCTGGCAGCTCGTGCTCTCGCTCAAATCCGAGATACGCGAACTCCGCGAGGCCATGACTTCGTCCGGCAACTCCACCACTCTGCGCGGCGCGGAATTCAGCGAGGTGACTCCGGTCACTTCTCTCATAAAGTATTCCGATTCCGACCTGCTCGGCGTCACGCCTCCGGCCACTTCGCTCGAAGACGCCGAGAAGAACACTATCGCCGACACTCTGGCCCGCAACAACGGCAACAAACGAAAGACCGCCGAGGATCTCAACATATCCCTGCGGACACTATACCGCAAAATTCAGGACTATGGACTCTAAGCTCTCCCGACGCATTATCCGCCGCATCATCCGCCCCCTCGCAGCGGCGACCGCCATGATGCCTCTGATGTCGGGATGCGTGCCGCACTACACACTCAACGGATCGTCGATCAACTACGACATATACAAGACCGTCGACATCGGATACTTCCCCATCCGGGCCGCACTCGTCTACCCTCCCCTGCAGCAGACTTTCGAGAACGAACTGCTCAACTATGTGACCCGAAACACCCGTCTCCAGGAAATCGACTCCAACAACGCCGACCTGAAACTCGAAGGGGAGATAACGGGTTATTCGCTCTCTCCGCAGGCTGTCGGCACTGACGCCTACGCTACAGAGACCCGTCTCACCATCACAGTACATGTCAAATATACCGACACCAAGAACCCGGCCAACAATATCGACCAGAATTTCTCGGCCTACAGGCAGTTTGACGCCTCGCTGATGCTCACCGATGTTCAGGACGACCTCTGCCAGCAGATAAGCGAGGAACTCGTCAATCTTATCTTCAACGCTACTTTCGGCAACTGGTAACCTGAAACCGGAATCATTATGGAAAAATATCCCTACTTCATCAACCCGGACATCGACGCTCTTCAGACTGCTACCGGAAAGGAACGTGACCGGCTGACAAGACGTATAGCCGCCTGCGTCGGCGACGAGGCCGCCCTGCGCGCGATCATAGGAATTGACCCGGCGGAATTCGCAAGATTCTATCCCGACATGACTTCGCCCGAACTATCGACCGAAGACACCATATCTTATTTCATCTCAAGATTCTCGTCAGAAAAAGCTGCCGACACCCCGGAGGTAGAGGAGATTATAGCCGCTCCGGCGGTTGACTATGCCTCACTGATCGATGATGATCCCTCCGACAGTGCCGACACTCCGGCCGACGCCACTTCCGACCTGATATCCAGCTTTCTGCAGGCAGTGCCGCCGAAACGCCCCTCACAGTCACGCAGGGCGGCCGCCGATCCGGGACCTCTGCCCGCCGAACAGACTCCGCAGACCGACAACGGACACCAGCAAACGGAAGACTCCGCACTCTCGGAAGCCCTGTTCAGACTCATGGTCAAAAACAAAAACTACCGCAAGGCTCTGGAAATTATTACGGAATTAAGTTTGAATAATCCAAAAAAAAGTATTTACTTTGCATACCAGATTCGATTTCTAAAGAAATTGATTAAAAATCAGGAAAACGGATGCTGAACGCACCGGTCTTTCCGACAAAATCTATCTTTCGGAATCAACGGATTGAAAAATTAACAAATTTTAAGATATGTATATCTTTCTCTGTATTCTAATCGTAATCGCAAGCCTGCTCATCATCGGAGCCGTGCTTATCCAGAAATCAAAAGGCGGCGGTCTCGCCTCCGACTATTCAAGCGGGAACCAGTATCTCGGCTACCGCAAGACAACCGACTTCATCGAGAAGGCCACATGGAGCCTCGCAATCTTCATCTGCGTGCTCTCGATCTGCGCATCTTTCGCAGTGAAGACTCCCGTCAACGTATCGGCACTCACTCCGGCTGCTGCTCCCGCTCCCAACAGCGCGGCTCCCGCTCCCACTGCGACTCCAGCACCCACTGCAGCTCCAGCACCCACTGCAGCTCCTACTTCAACTCCCGCAGAGCAGAAAGCTGCTCCCGCTGCACCCGCTGCCGCAGAGAACCCTGACAAGGGCGAACCCAGATGATCTGAATGAAATACACACAGATAAACGATCGGCGGACTTTCCTAAAGAAAGTCCGCCGATCGTTTATCTGCTGACAATTTGTCTGCGTCGGGACTGATCCGTCTACGCATTGCGCAGAGGCATCTCCCCCCAGCGGAGTTTCTTTCGCAGCACCTCGGGGAAATCCACTCCGGCGGGCTGCACGACATTGACCGGAAACGGCGCACGCCTGATCAGGAGCGTCGATCCGTCGGCCGGAACCGAGAATGTTCTGCCGTCAACTCCGACATGACACATCTCACCTCGCGAAGAGACATGAAGCACAAGCTCCGAATCCGCGCCGATCACCAGCGGGCGCAGGGTCAGCGAGTGCGGAGCGATCGGAGAGAGCACAAAGCATTCTATGCCGGGCTGCAGGATCGGGCCGCCGCACGACAGATTGTAGGCCGTGCTGCCGGTCGGTGTGGACACCACAAGACCGTCGGCCTGATAATCGGCAAGATAATGGCCGTCGGCATAGGCGTCGATGCTTACCATCGAGGTCGTGTCTCCCTTGACAATAGCAATATCATTGAGCGCGAACGGACTGAATCCTTCGGGAAGATAACCGGAGTCAACCCGCAGGGTGATGCGCGGAGAGACATCATAACGCCCGCGAAGCGCGTCGAGAACTTCGCCCGGATCTGCAAGCGAGAAACCGGCAAGATAGCCGAGATGACCTGTGTTGATACCCATTATGGGAGTGCGCCGGTCACCCACCCAGGCCGCCGCACGCAGAAACGTGCCATCGCCGCCGAAACTGACCACAAGATCGGAGTCTTCCGGAAAAGCGTCGACAAATTCCATGCCGTCGGTCTCGACTCCGTTCTCCTCAAGATATGAACCGAAGCCCGACTCGATGCCGACACTCACATCTTCGTGGCGAACTATCCTGAAAAACGCCTCAAGTCTTGAAAGATATTCATCCTGGCTGTCATTGCCGAATACTGCTATGCGTCTCATATGATAGGTTGATTTTTACATGTCTATACGTTTATCAATGTCTGAAGGGCAAGAAGCCGCTCGAACGCTACCGTCCGGTCCACTTCACCTGAACCGAACATACCTCTCACCTCATAGCCGTAGCGGCCGAGACTGTGAGCCACCGCTTCCGGATCCTCACAGCGCACGCGAAGCGTGACATGCAGCCTCCCTTCATCGCCCGGAGAAGTGATCAGATCGACAAGATGCACATCGGCATCCTCTACGGCGCGCGCTATGTGCGACGCACTGTAGTCGGCGGGCACGCAGTCAAGTTCTATGACGCTGCAGTCCGGACGAGAGGCTATCATGCGGCCAAGTGCTTCCAGAAGCGAGGTCTGGTCGATCACGCCGACAGCACCCTCTCCCCCCTCGACGAGCAACTCACGTCCCGGAGCGTCAAGCAGCCGGGGCAGCACGTCAAGAAGGTGGGTATCCTCGCCTACAGTACGAACCGGCATGTCGGCTCCGGTTTTCCTTATCCGCGATATGGCATCTCTTGCTATCATAGAACTTTTATCTCTTTCAGCTTCCTAATTTGTCAGAATTTTAGTAAATTTGCCTTTCAGTTGAAAACGCGCGACGGCATCTTTTAGTATAAACGCCTGAGACAGTCCGACGTTGCGCTTCAACCCGTTTAACCCGAAATACAAGCAAATTTCGTGCCTACTATGACAAGACTCAGTGTCAATATCAACAAAGTGGCCACTCTGCGCAATGCAAGGGGCGAGAACATTCCTGACGTAGAGCGTTTTGCAATCGACTGCGAGAACTTCGGAGCGCAGGGCATAACTGTCCATCCGCGCCCCGACGAACGTCACATCACACGCCGCGACGTGGAGATACTGTCGAAAACAGTGACGACGGAATTCAACATCGAAGGTTATCCGTCGCAAGATTTCATCGACCTCGTCATCAAGGCCGCTCCCGCACAGGCCACTCTTGTGCCCGACGCTCCCGACGCGCTGACAAGCTCAGCAGGATGGAACGTGACAGCCAACAGCGAGTTTCTCCGCGAGGTGATCGGACGTCTCCGCAACGCGGGCATCCGCGTCTCAGTGTTTGTCGACGCCGATCCGGAGCAGGTCCGCGCCGCCGCTTCGATAGGGGCTGACAGAGTTGAACTCTACACAAAACCTTATGCCGACGCCTATGACGAAGACCCGCATAAAGCGGTCGAGCCTTTCGTGCGAGCTTCCGAAGAGGCCCGCAGACTCGGCATCGGACTCAACGCGGGGCATGATCTCAACCTCCGCAACCTGCGGTTCTTCAAGGAGTCTATGCCTCTGCTCGACGAGGTCAGCATCGGCCACGCCATCATCTCCGACGCCCTTTATATGGGCATAAAGGAGACGATCGCCGCCTACCTCGCATGCCTCAAGAAATAACCGGGCAAATACATATCGTATACCTTCAGCAAATCCCTATATTTAGCAAACACCCAATATGCAAACTCTTTCGTTCTGGTCGCTCGTCATGGACGGCGGCTACATCATGATCCCTCTCGCGCTGCTTCTGCTGGCCACGGTCTATGTGTTCACCGAACGCAGCATCGTCATCGGCCGTGCCGCAAGCGAGGACAAATCGTTTATGAACCGGATCCGCGACTACGTGCATGACGCCGACATAGAGTCCGCCCGCAATCTCTGCAAGAAAACCGACACTCCTTACGCGCGCCTCATCGACAAGGGTCTGTCGCGCATCGGCCGCAACATGAACGATGTGCTCGTGGCAATCGAGAACACCGGCAACATCGAGATAGCAAACCTCGGCAAAGGTCTGCCCTGGCTCTCGACTACCGCCGCAGGCGCGCCGATGCTCGGATTCCTCGGAACGGTGGTCGGCATGATCGACGCGTTCTTCTCGCTCGCCAATGCCGGAACATCGGCCAACATCACAGTGCTTTCGAGCGGCATCTATCAGGCTCTGGTCACCACAGTGGCAGGTCTTGTGGTCGGTATCAACGCTCTTTTCGCCTACAACTACCTCGTGGCCCGCATCAACCGTGTCATGAACGCCATGGAGACCAAGACAATGGAATTCATGGATCTTCTCAACGAACCTGCATAACATGGCTCTGAAACGAAATTTCCAGACGCTCGACACATTCTCGATGTCGTCGATGACCGACGTCATCTTCCTGCTTCTCATCTTCTTTATGGTGACCTCCACCATAATTTTCCCGGCGGCGATCGATGTCAATCTGCCGCAGAGCAGCGAGCAGACCTCGACCAAACCTGTCACTGAAGTGTATATCGACGCGGAGTCAAACCTCTATCTCGTGGCCGACCGCAACGACTCGACCCAGACTCTGAGCATCCCGAAGCCCGTGACTTTCGACCAGCTTCAGGCGGATCTCACGGCGATACAGCAGGCAGACTCGACGCGTGCGATAGCGCTTTACGCCGACTCGGTGGTCGACTATGGCAAAGTGGTGCGTGTGCTCGACATGGCAGCGCGCAACAAGATGAAAATGGTGCTCTCCACAAGAGCGCGACAGCAGGACTGACACATGACAAAAAACGAGAGACAAGACTCCATCATAGCTGCGGCGGTCACTTTCGCTGTGGCACTGCTTCTGCTGCTGTCACTGTTTTTCGGAGGAATGACTTTCGACCGCGCGCTGCTTGCGCAGGCTTCCGTGCCGGAGATCCAGACCGAAGACGATGAATTGTTTATCGAGCCTGAGATTCTTCAGGACCTCGGAGAGGAATACGCCGTCGCACAGGATGCGCCCGCACCGGCATTCAAGGGGCTTCCGCAGCAAGCCGAGGAGGAGAACACAAGGCTTGTCGTGCCGGGGAAGAACGTGAATCCGGCTCCCCCGGTCGAAAAACCGGTGACAACAACCAAGAAAAGCCCCGTAAAAGCCGCAGATCCGCCCAAGACAAGCGAGGAGAAAAAGATCGTCACATCGAAAATGGCCAACAAATTCCCGTGGCAGAACGGGTCTTCTTCGGGAATGTCGGGCACTTCGGGAGCAGGAGGGATCGGTGTCGGGATTTCCGGAAGCGTGTCGGGACGCACCTTCAAAGGCTGCCCGCGCCCCAGCGTGGAGCTGCAGAACAAGGTGGTGGTCGAGGTCCGGGTCACTATCGACGCCGCCGGAAAGGTGGTCTCCGCAACCGCCCGGAGCAAGTCGGGCAAGGCATCGGCCGCCATACTGAGAGCATGCGAACAGGCAGCCAAAGGCGCGCGCTGGAGCGAGGACAAGGACACCCCCTCGGCCAAAGGCACCTTGACATTCACCATCACTCCGAAATAAGACCGATTGCATAGGACGGTTGCCAAAGAGAACGGCAACGACAATATTCGGGCGGCCGTGCCGCCAAAACCCTGTTTTTGATCATTCACACAAACCAACATAACCCAACATCATGCTTGAATTAGGAACACCCTTTACCCCGCGTGGTAAAAAGGCGCTTCTGCTCGGAAGCGGCGAACTCGGTAAGGAAGTGACAATCGAACTCCAGCGCTACGGAGTCGAGGTCGTCGCTCTCGACAAGTATGCCGGAGCGCCGGCGATGCATGTCGCCAACCGCTCGATCACAGTGTCGATGCTCGACGGCGACGCACTCCGCGCAATTGTCGAAGAAGAGAAACCTGACTACATTATCCCCGAGATCGAGGCTATCGCCACCCCCACCCTCATCGCTCTTGAGAAGGAGGGATGGAATGTCGTGCCCACGGCCCGCGCCACTTTCATAACCATGAACCGCCGTGAGATCCGCAATCTCGCTGCCGTCGAGCTCGGTCTTCCCACATCGCCTTTCGAGTTTGCCGACACCGAAGAGGAGTATCTGGCGGCAGTAGGCCGGATCGGTCTTCCATGTGTGGTCAAGCCTGTCATGAGTTCGTCGGGTCACGGCCAGAGCCTTGTGCGCAACGAGTCGCAGGTGGTCGGGGCATGGCGCGAGGCTCAGGAAGGTGGACGCGCCGGCGGCGGCGCGGTGATTGTAGAGGGATTCGTGGATTTTGACTATGAGATAACTCTGCTCACCGTGCGCCACATCGGAGGCACGTCTTTCTGCGAGCCGATCGGCCATTATCAGGAGAATGGCGACTACCGCCGAAGCTGGCAGCCCCAGCCTATGTCGGAGACGGCCATCGCCAAGGCCCGCGATATAGCAAGGAAAGTCACCGACGCGCTCGGCGGCTACGGCATCTTCGGTGTCGAGTTCTTCATCAAGGGCGATGACGTGATATTCTCGGAACTTTCACCGCGCCCGCACGACACCGGAATGGTGACTCTCATTTCGCAGCATCTGTCGGAATTCGCGCTCCACGTCCGCGCTCTTCTCGGTCTGCCGATTCCGGAGATCACGTTCTATGGCCCGTCGGCAAGCCGCGCTCTTCTCGCCGAGGGCGACTCCAGAGACATAGCGTTCACAGGCATGGAGAACGCTCTCTCTATTCCGGGCACCGACATGAGAGTGTTCGGTAAACCTGAGGTCAAAGGTCACCGCCGCATGGGCGTGATGCTCGCCACCGCACCGACTGTAGAGGAGGCTTGCGAGAAAGTGGAACGCGCAGCCGCCGAAATCAGCATCGACTGCCGCTGACCCGGACCATCCGAATTTTCAAAGGCCGGAACTTACGATAGTTCCGGCCTTTGATATTATTGCGTTTCTCTCAGTGGGCAGCGATATGCTCTTTGTCAGGCTTGACAGCGGGAGTCTCCCCTCCGGCAGCCTTCTTGTGCTCATAGAGTTGCCATGAATTGAATACGTTGTGCCATATGCTGTAGAAGCCTCCGACTATAGCGGTGATCGGAGTGAAGAACGTGTAGCCCACCCAGATGGCAAGCACGGTGTTCTTCTGGCCGAACGACTGTCCGGCGGTTATCTTGTCGTTGTAATGCGCGCCTATGCGGCGTCCGAGTCCGAACTGGAGCAGACAGCACACGAGCGAGACGGCTACGAGCCACATCTGCGTTGAGACATCTACATCACTGTGAACGATGCTGCGGGTGGTAACGGCTGTGGCAAGCGCGAGAGCCACAGCCCAGAGATAGAACGACAGATCCTGATACCGGGCCAGTCGCTCGCTGACGTGCGGCAGAATCCTTCGTATCGCCATAGCCGCCACAAGCGGCAGGAGAAGCAGCGGAAACACCTTGCCGAGAATCAGAGCCGCCGAACTCCATGCCGTCATGCCCGGATGCGGATGCACAAACGGCACCAAAGCCGGAATCAGCAGTGCGGTGGCGAGATTGATCAGCACCGTATATGTGGTAATATCGCTAACATTGCCGCCGAGTTTGCGGGTGATGACCGCGCCGGCAGTGGCTGTGGGGCAGATCAGGCATATCATCGCTCCTTCAAGCACGATGCGCAGATTGCTCTTCGGCATGGCGATCAATACGCAGCCGATGCCTGCGAAAAGTCCGCACTGTATGAGCAGAAGCCACAGATGCCATTTGCGAAGCCGGAGCTCGCGGGGATCGACCTTGCAGAAGGTGAGAAAAAGCATCGAGAATATTAGCGCGGGCTGGATAAAGTCTACGGCCTCGCGAACAAACTCATGTGTACCGTCGAGAATGGGGATGCCTGTATACGCGAAATATCCCAGAATGCCTCCCAACATGGCGATTATCAGAGTCCAGTCCTTAAGAAAACCAATAATTTTCATATGCGGATATCAAAACAAACTCTATGACGCCACAAAATTACACCTTTTCCGCGAAACATCACACACCCACCAACTTTTTATCGCCCACCTCTTACCCAAAAGTTTACTGAAACATTGCACAATTACCCCATCCCACAAAAAAAGTTAATGCAGGGGTCTAAGTACATGCCGTGACTGGACCGGGAGCAGCGCCTCTCCGAGGCGTTGATAATCGTCAAGTGCGACAGGTGACATTACTACAGGTTGATTCCGGCGGCGCAAATGCAAATGCGGTGTGCTTCTGTCGGCGTCCCGGAGGTACGCCGCTCCCGGTCCGGTCAAGGTCAATACCACCCAGTTGAACGTGTCGGCTATCACAAACAGCGGATAGGATATAATCCAGCATCCCTCCCTACATGGCTTCAGTCCTTAAGAAAACCAACACAAGCAATACTTTATAACAAACCAATAACCCACATATAATCCGAGCCCTGTTCTGTCAATCTCAAAAAAAATGGCAAATTTTAAATATTTGAAACACAATTAAGGAATATTTTAAAATAACACAACAAATATTTGCGCAGAATAAATCAATTTATTACATTTGCCGCATAGCTTTAAACCAAAAGTCATGAAAATAAAAAACACTCTCTTTTTAATCCTGCACAGTATCCTCCTGATGGGGATATCTATGCTCTCAACCGCCTGTTCAAATTCCAATTTGGATGAACCTCTCGATTCGAATTCGTCGTCCGTTCAGAAAACTCGAAGCGGATTCAATGAAGCAAGAACTCTTTCTCAAGAAGAAGCAGTTGCATATGCGGCTGAAAACTTGGCTATGACAAACAGTCTGCTCCTTATACAGTTGACTATGTTACTTCAAACAAGGCATCTCGTCCTACATCAATGCTATCAGAGATTCTTGCATATGTGGTAAATTTCAATGACGAATCAGGATATGCAGTCATCGCAAACGACACAAGATTTTATCCTGTGTTGGCATACGCCAAGACTGGATCCTTAAAAATTTCTAATGGAAAAATAGATCATCCGTTCCTTGGCAACATAGAAAACTATTTCTATGAAAAGTACAACAAATTTTTGGAAGAGACAAGCACACCTTACTATTGTGGAGATCACAAACATTGCATCATGCCTGAAAGAATAGAAACTGCTGTTCACGATGGAGATCCTTTCAACAAAGATGTAGTCAAAGAACATCCCGGATGCAAAGCTGGGAGTGGTGCTGCCTCAGGCGCGATCATCATGTCATATACACTTGACAACCTCACTTACAACAACTGTCAATACAATTTCCCATCAATCAATTACTGTCTACTTCAAGGACCAGGATATTTTCCTCCTATTCCATTTGTAGAACCCAAAACTATTTACAACCCTCCGATCACATTTCTATATTCGTATGGAGGATCGGTTTCAGCCATGTCAAGACTGATGCATGATTTAGGGAAAGCTATGAAGACAACCTACACAAAAGAGTCTTCCGATATTACTCCCGAAAACGCCTATTCTGCGTTAAAGGCAGCAGGATGCACAGTATCAAACTTCCACAAAGAATACGACGTACAAAATTTATGGTCTTTAGTGTACAATGAATACTTTGTGTTCATGAGTGCACAAAATATCAAAACTGGCAAAAAGATCAATTTCATTATTGATGGAGGAGAAAGTCTCTATTATAGAAACCCCGAAACTACTGAGTGGTTTAGTGCCGCCATATATATTCCAGACTGTAGTCTCCTATCACGTTTATATGTCACTTTAGAACTATTCAATCAATCTGATTACCAAACTACCGGATTTTTTGGAGTAAAAGAAACTTTTTCTAACAATTAACAATATAATATGAAAACAAAATCAATATTCGCAACGCTTGCGGCTTTTGCCACGATCCTCGGATTCGGGATGCCGGCAAATGCAGCAGATCAGCCCACACCCAGCGAACCTGGATGGCAGCACATACTGTTTATCGAGTCTGGAACGAAGTGGGAGATGAAAGTCAAATCCAACGTCTTCACCGACGAATCGGCATTTACCGTGACTCAGTGGATTGACAAATATGACGAGATCGACGGCCGCGCATACATGGAGCTGTGGTCGCAGACCGAAAATGACACCCCGCAACTCATTTCGTATCTACGCATAGAGGGCGGACGCATCTTCGCGATATCCGCCAACGACATGCAGCGAGGCGAATGTCTGGTCTACGACTTCTGCCGCACTGACGCCACCCGCGATCTTCTCGTGCCTATGAACTGGGACGGCACTCTCTCCGAAAAAGCGTATCTCTACACTTCTAAAAACAACGGAGAGCTTGATTTCAGTCATCTCGCAGGCTTCAAGTATCAGATTCTGAGCGTAAGCCTGTTCGAGGAAGATGACACCGACGCCACCGACTGCGTCGGCACCATCGACTGGTATCACGGCATCGGATCGCCGGCAGGTCTCACCAACCAGTGCTACTCGCTAGATTCGGAATACACCACGAACCTGATCAAGGTTTACCACTGCGGCAGCGAGCTTGTATACGACAGATCATCTGAATATGACACTCCGCAGGCCGCTGTCGAGGAAATCGTGGAAGCACTCGGCAACGAGGGCGTCAGATACCGCCCCGACGGAACCCGCTTCAACGACGGCGACAAAGGAATATACATAATGAACGGCAAGAAATATGTAGTCCGCTAAAAACATTTTCCGCAAGTCCCGTAAAACATACAAGAAAAGGCTGATCGTTAACAGCATGCAGTAGGGCCGCTTCATGAAGAAGCGGCCCTACAAACATTTAGAGCACATGCCGCGACCGGACCAGAAGCAGCGCCTATCCGAGGCGTTGATAATCGTCAAGCTATTCACTCGACGCAACTACGGGGAGTGCCGGCGATACTTATTCGGTGTGCTTCTGTCGGCGTCCCGGAGGTACGCCGCTCCCGGGCCGGTCGCGACATATACTCTGCCTTACTCTGCGTGAGGATTGAGCCCGGCGGGTCAGTTGACGCGCGAGAGGATGTCGAGGATCCGCTCGCCGGTGCCGATGGTGTAGCCGGTCGAGACCCATACCACGCGGTTGAACGTGTCGGCTATCACAAAGAGCGGATAGGATGTATCTTCCAGATGTAGCGACGCTATGATCTCGTCGCGCAACACGCCGCCGTTGTCTATGCCGAACACCGCCGTCGACGGCATGCCGGGAAACGCCGCGGCGTTGAACCGCGATGCCGCCTCGGTGCTGTCGAACAGAAGCATAAGCTTCACCCCGGTCCCCTCAAGCTGCGAGGCGACTGCCCGGATATCGTTGAGCGCATGGGCCGACGGCTCATGGTTGGGCGACAGTATGCCGAGCACGTAATATCCGCGTCCGGTAGTGGAGAGAAGACTTTTGTCGGCATCAAGAGCGAGGTCGTGATATATGTTCTCGGCGTTGAGCGAACCGATCACCGACACCGCTGTGTCGTCGCGGCGTATGGTGAGTTCTCTGACCACATCCTCGCCCGGAGCGATCGTGAATGTCTCGCAACGCGCCAAGACACCGCCGTCGGCAAGCCGCTGTCCCGACACGAGCATATACTGTCCTGCCTCAAGCCCGACAGGCGAAGCGAATATCGACGACACTGTGCCGTCCTCGTCAAACTCAAGCTGACGCGGCACCCCGCCGGTGATTCGCGACACGGAGAACTGCGAGTAATATTTCGGATCGACCATATGCCCGGAAGGTGTGAACGTCAGACGCAATGTTCCCATAGGTGAGGCTGCCGACGGTTTCTCCGCCTTTTCCTGCATGAACCTTACTGTCTCCCACTCCCCTTCGCGGCGCATGAACTGCGTGGCCGATGTCACCGGGTCGATGCGTGCCGGAATACCGAGCGTACGCGCGGCGGCCACAAAGAATATACCCCTCGACAGAGCATCGGCGCGTCTGCCGCGCATCACTGCCTCAGGACTCATGCGGAGTCTAAGCGGATTGTCGGCATCGGCCGGTGTTATGTTTTTCTCAATCCACCGCACCAGACTGTCAGGATCGGCGGTGACGCCAGCTGCCGGGAGGTCTTTTGTGAGTCCGGCGCGCCAGGGCCGCAATCCTTCGTTCTCTATGCGTGGAGAAAGCACATAGCGGCGATAGGTGTCGTCGGAGAAACCTACAGATCGGCGAGGCACCGAGTTGCGCACATGATCGGCTATGACCTCAGGCGCGATGTCGCGACGGTCTTTCTCTGTGACGGCGAGCAGCAGATCCACTCCAGTCTCTCGCAGACTGTCGGGCAGCGCGACAAGCGCCATGATTATTTCGCGGTGGTTTCCGCGCGACTGCGTCAGCACGTCGGCGAGTCTGGCGGAATCGACATCAAGGGTCTCTGCCGATCGGGCGGCGGAAAGTCTGTCGGCAAATGTGGCCGTGTAGGCCGAACGTATCGAGTCTTCCTGACGGAAGCGCATATCGTTGAGCGCACGCGCTGCTGCGGTCACAACCGGCATGGCCGTCCGCGAAGCCGGAGGTGTCAGCTCGAGTTCGGTGATACCGCTCCATGTGTCCTCTTTGTCGAGCGTCACGGTCAGAAGAGCCCCGCCGCCGGGACGTCCTTTTGCAAAACCGAACCTGCTGCCGTCGGTAGCCCACACAAGCATGTCGCCCAGACCCCCGAGCAGCGATGCGCGTCCTTCGGAATCGGCTGTTTTCGTCACGGCAGGATAAAACTCCGAATAGTTGTAGATGCAGAAGTTGACCTTCGCGCCTGTGGCAGGACTCCCGTCTGCATTGACCACACGCACACCGAGCGTGCCGACGGGTGCGTAGTTGGAAGTGACGTTGATGCGCGTGGTGAGTGGTTCGGCGAGCAGCACCTCCTCCGGGCCGTCGTAGCGTCCGGCCACGTTGGTGCTCATAAGCAGTCCGCGCGACGCCGGGGCGTTGAACCATGCCAGATCAAGCACCGGCTCCGGTTCGCAGGCCCCGATGAAATGCCATTCGCCGTCGGCCCACGCCTCTACCCAGGCATGGTTGTCGTCGGTGTGCGCCCAGCGGGGTGTGTATATCTGACGGGCGGGAATACCGACTGACCGGAGAGCGGCTACAGTGAATGTCGATTCCTCGCCACAGCGGCCTATGGCCTGGCTTACCGACGACAGCGGCGATGAGGTGCGGGCGTCAGACGGGCGGTAAGTCACTTTCTCATGACACCAGTGGTTGACCTCAAGTATGGCCTCTGCCATGGTGAGATCCTTGACCCTGTCGCGTAGTTCGGCATAGAACTCAGGGCGCGACATGTCGAGATTCTCGTTGTTGACCCGCACCGGAACGACAAAATGCAGAAACTCCCGGTCAGGCACGCTTTTGCCCCACGGAAGCTCCTCGCGCGCACGCATCGACGCATCAATGTTCTGTTCATAGAATTCCGCGGGGTAATCGGTCTTGTCGGGAAGCGACAGGGTGGAATAAAGAAAGTCGAGGGCCTCCTGACGTGTGACTCCTCCGGCAGTCAGAACGCATGCCAGAGAGAGGATGGCTATTATATGTCTCATGATTTCAAGGTTAAAAGCTTGTTAAAAAATATATGTCATCATATCATCTGATGACGCCCGATGCCCGGACTATGTCGGCAAGCCGGGCCACAATGGCCGGATCTGTAACGCGCAGTGAGTATTCGTCAGTGCCCGGAGTGCCCATCGGCACACCTTCGCGGCGGAACCGCATGCCGCTCGCACGTGCCGACCGGGCGGTGGCATGGATCACGCCGACTCCGGTTTCGGCGAGAATCCGGGCTGCGTTGCCGGGGGTCACTCCTCCTCCGGCCATTATCCTGACGCGCCCCGCCGAACGGACCACGAGCGATGCAAGCACTGCCATGCCGGCCTCGGCGGTGGCTGCCATGCCCGATGTCAGCAGACAGTCGCAGCCGAGCGATATTATGTCGTCGAGCGCGCCGCCTGCATCGCGGGCAAGATCGAACGCGCGGTGAAATGTTATGTTGACCGGGCTGTCAGACAGGGTTCTTGCCCGCTTCACGAGTCTGGAGCAGAGTCTCATGTCGATGTCTCCATCAGGTGTCAGGGCTCCGATCACAACACCGCCGGCTCCGGCTTCAATAGCAGCAGCAACGTCATCTTCCATGACACGCGCCTCGCTGACTGAATAAAGGAAGTCGCCGGGACGCGGTCTGATCAGTACATTGACAAGCTGAATACCCGTCCTGACAGCTTCTTTTATCAGAGCTACCGACGGTGTCAGTCCCCCTTCTGAAAGGCCGCTGCATAGTTCTATACGGCGCGCTCCCCCCTCTGCGGCGGCATGCACGCTGCCGATATCTCCGCAGCAGATCTCGAGTTCTTTCTGTCTCATAAGTTCCTGTATGATCTGAGTCATCATAACGCACATTCGACTATGTAGTCCGTCACATCGGGAATCGTGTCAAGATGGACAACAGCATGGTCTCCGGCCCTCGACACGCGTAGACCGCGACCTGTGGAGAATTCTCTGGCATTCTTTATCTTCACGTCGGCCGGAAGAAGAATGGCATCTGTCTCCGGAGTCATGACGTGCAGGAAAAGCCGGTCATCCTTGCGGGTCGATGTTCCCCATGACTGGGCGGGGAATGGCCCGGCAACTGTGCCGTAGACGGTCTCCCCGTTGGCACGCATCCACTCTCCTATCTCCTTGAAACGTGAAAGGGCAGCGGCGGGGATCTCGCCGTTGGGCTGGGGGCCGACATTGAGCAGCAGGTTCGCGCCCATTCCGGCCGCACGCACAAGGTAACGGATAAGGGTGCGCGAATCCTTGTAGTTCTGATCCTTGATCTTGTAGCCCCACATGCCGTTCATGGTGTTGCAGGTCTCAAGCGGAAGCCGACTTATGGCCTGCCCCGAGAGTCCGGCATTGTTCTCTCCCGGCAGATCGCGCTCGAATATCTGGATATCCTCCCCTTCGAATGGAGTCTGGTGATGGTTGTTGGCCACCATGCAGCCGGGCTGCAGCGAGTGCACGAGGGCGTACTGCTCGTCGAGATGCCAGTCGAAAGGCTCGGCATCCTCGTCGTGATCCCACCAGCCGTCGAACCAGACGGCCCGGATCGGGCCGTAGTTGGTAAGAAGTTCGGTTAGCTGACGGTTCATGAATCCGTAGTATGACTCCCAGTCGGCCTTAGTCGCGTCGCGGCCGGTGTCGCGGCCGGTGCGGCCCTGCGGATAGTCATCGCGCACCCAGTCGAGGTGAGAGTAATATAGATGAAGGGCTATCCCCTGCCTGTGGCACTCGTCGGCAAGTTCCTTGAGTATGTCGCGGCGGAATGGCGTTCCGTCCACGATGTTGTAGTCATTTTCCGCTGTGTCAAACATCGAGAAACCGTCGTGATGACGCGTGGTGATGCAGATATATCTCGCGCCGGCGTCCTTGACAGCCGACACCCATGCGGATGCGTCGAAGTCTGCTGGATAGAAACCTCTGGCGGCTTTCATGTATTCCTCGGCCGTGGGGCCGTAGTTAAGATACCATTCCCCCTGTCCGAACATGCTGTAGATTCCCCAGTGGATGAAGACTCCGAACCGGTCAGAAGCGAATTCACGGCGCGATTCGAGAACCTCTGGCGTGGGTACATAACACGCCTGTTGCGCTGATGCCGGAAGAAGCAGCGCGGCAAACGCAGCCGCGCACATGGCTATCCTTTTCAGTCTGTGTGGTGTCATAGGCTGATATGTCGGTATTTGTTTAAACTTTCAATATTTGATATATGGCAGAGAGGCGGCTCCGAGTATAGCGGCATCGGAATCTCTGACTCCCGAAAGCAGGAATCGCACCCGGTCGCGATAGAGGTGCAGGGCCGAGGCACTGAATGCCTCACGCATCGGATCAAGCAGCAGGTCGCCAGCACGCGCCACTCCGCCGAAAAGTATTATGGCCTCTGGATCGGCAAACGACGCGAATTCGGCTGCGGCCTGTCCGAGACAGCGTCCTGTGAAATCGTAGACCTCGCGGGCAAGTGCGTCACCCCTGCGGGCGGCGATATCGACAGTCTTGGCCGAGAGTTCGCCGACTGGAAGATCTCTCAGCGAGGAGGGGCGGTCGGAAGACTCAAGCATGCGCAGCGTTGTCTCAAGAATACCCTTTGCCGAGGCTACTGTCTGAAGGCAGCCTTTGCGGCCGCAGCCGCACTGGCGGTCGGCGGCGAAAGGGAACGTGACGTGTCCGAGTTCGCCGGCAAACCCGCGAGCTCCGGTCAGAAGATGGCCATCGCAGACTATGCCGCTGCCCACTCCCGTGCCGAGGGTCAGAACAATGAAGTTGCGGAGTCCGGCCGCTGCACCATATGTCATCTCCCCGATCGCGGCGGCGTTGGCGTCGTTGCTTACGGTGACGTGAAGGCCGAGACGCGATTCGAGCATCTGCGAAAGCGGTATCGGAGAGGGCCACGGAAGATCGGTGGCGGCCTCTATGCAGCCGGTCACGGCATTGGCGCAAGGCGCGCCGATGCCGACACCGTCGATCTGATCATCGAGTCCGGCCTCAGCCACCATTGCCTCGATCTCGCGCGAAAGGCGGTCGGCCCAGACCTTGACTGTCGGAGTCTCGGTGGGGAAAACCCCTCGGCGCACTATGTGCCCTACGGAGTCGACTATGGCAAATGCAGTGGTGGTGCCTCCGAGATCGACACCCACGGTAAACGGGGGATATAATGATTCTGTGTCCATACATGTCTGCTTGTGCGGTTCAACAGGTTTGCGGGGAGACTTCACGAGAAGCCTCCCCGCAGTTATGTGAGTGAGTGTCGGGTCAACCGTATTTATCCGAGCGGTTCGAGACGCACTGTGAAATGGCGCATCAGTTCCGCCTCCCATGTGATCTTGACTCCGCGTGTGATCTCGTGACGGCGGTCATAGACGTTCTTGAGCGCGGCGGCGATCACATCCATGTGGTTGTTGGTGTAGGTGCGGCGGCAGATGCAGAGACGCAGAAAATCATTGCCTCCGAAGCGGTTCTCGCGTGTCACAGGATCACGGTCGGCGAGCAGATAGCCGATCTCGCATCCGCGCACTCCGGCCTCAAGATAAAGCTCCATGGTGAGACGCTGGGCGGGAAACTCCTCTTTCGGAATGCGGTCGAGCACCTTGTCGGCGTCGATGAAGAGGGCGTGGCCTCCGACGGGACGCTGGTAGGGAATGCCGTATTCGTCGAGACGGGCTGCAAGATACTCAACCTGACGGATGCGGGTCTGCAGCATGTCGAACTCCGTGTTCTCGTCGAGACCCACGGCGAGTGCTGCCATGTCGCGGCCGTTCATGCCGCCATAGGTAAGGAAGCCCTCGAAGGGTATCACATACGCCTTGGCGCCTTCATAGATATCTTCCCAGCGGGTGGCTATGAAACCGCCCATGTTGACAAGTCCGTCTTTCTTCGACGACATGGTCATGGCGTCGGCAAGACTGAACATCTCGCGGCATATCTCCTTGATGGTGGCGTCTTTAAACTCGGGTTCACGCATCTTGATGAAGTATGCGTTCTCTGCGAAACGCGCAGAGTCGAATATGACACGCTTGCCGAACCTGTCGGCCAGACGGCGCACGCCGCGAAGATTCTCCATCGATACGGGCTGGCCTCCGGCCGTATTGTTGGTGATGGTAACGATTATGAAAGGAATCCTGTCGGCGTTCTCGGTCAGACAAGCCTCGAGTTTGCCGAGATCGACGTTACCCTTGAAAGGTACCTCAAGCTGGGTATCTTTTGCCTCGTCGACAGTGCAGTCTACAGCAAATGCCTTGCGGCTCTCGATGTGACCCTTGGTGGTGTCGAAATGTGAGTTGCCGGGGACGATGTCGCCAGCCTTGACAAGATGTGAGAAGAGCACATTCTCGGCGGCGCGACCCTGGTGGGTCGGGATAACATACTCGAAACCGGTGATGCGGGTGATGACATCCTTCAGCTCATAGAACGAGCGCGCGCCTGCATAAGATTCGTCGCCTGTCATCATCGCAGCCCACTGACGGTCGCTCATGGCACCGGTGCCCGAGTCTGTCAGACAGTCGATATATACCTGATCGGCACGAAGCATAAAAACATTGTAATGAGCTTCTTTAAGCCATTTCTCACGTTCCTCGCGCGTACTTTTCCTGATGGGTTCGACCATCTTGATTTTCCATGATTCTGCAAATGGTAATTCCATGGTATGATTGCTTTTGTAATAGGTTAGATTTCGTATCCCAAAATTAACGAAAATTTCACTATATCCAAAATAAATTTAACGAATATCGAATATTTTCATTCACCGCAACATTCAATACTGTTGTTTCCATCAGCGAATGAGAACCTTATGCCCGTTTATGACATACATTCCCGGCTGAAGCTGCGATATGCTCTCCACTTCATGGACTTTTCCGTCGATCGACACGACATAGAGTCGCTCCCCCTCGCGTAGACGACCTATCACATTGTAATAGTCTTTCTCACATATATAGGTTGCCGAGACTTCCGGCAACCTGATTCCGCAGTAGTAGTCTTCCTCGCCGTTGGCCCCGAGCACGTAGTGCGGATAGTTGTCGCGGGTGCCCTCGATGCCGGCACCCGCATCGGGACCGATCGGTATGCCTTTGTGGTAGTAACCGGAACTGACCTTGTTGCCCATAAGCGAGAAACCCTCGGAACTCGTCACGTTGAGCATGCCCAGATCCCGGGCATGGCGAAGCAACTGCCACAGCATGTGCAGACGGGTACCCGGACATGGATACCACTCACTCCATTCGCTGATGCCGAGCGAGGGATGGGGGTGCAGATCGCCTGTCACCGGATCTGTCTGCGCCATAGGCCACACCCATTCGTCGGGGTATGCGCCTCCTTCCGACACGAGCGCGCCGGGCAGACTGTTGCGCCAGCATGGCCTGTAGGAATGCAGTCCGAGTATTATCCATGCGCCGGCCCGCGCCGCGGCATTTATGTTCGAGATGTAGAAGTCGTAGTGATCCTGGCGGAACCGGTTGTCGGAATCTTCTTCTCCGGAGTATCCGGGCAACTGCTGTCCTTCGGTCATCATGCGGGTCACCGTCGACCCGAGCGGCGGCAGATTGTAAAACGTAACGCCGTCAGACTCGAATCCGTTGGGGCAGATGGCATTGATGAGAGGCACGTTGGCATGCGACGATGTCGGGCCGCATGTCACCCACGCATTGCCGTGTATGCCGAGTGTGCCAGCTATGCGGAACCATTCGCCCCACTGGTAGTCGACCGGGAAGACCGGACTGTACATTTTCAGCTTCCCGGTCTCGTAGTCCGACACATATGCCTTTATCCATTCGCGCGGAGTCTCTTCCCAGGCCGTCAGTGTGGAATTTACGGAGTACTGTCTGCCTGTCTCCGCATCGTAGACCGACGTGGTCAGATTGCTCCTGATGCCGTTCCATCGCCCTTCTCGGAGTATGCGGCAGGCAAGGTCGGTGTCAAGACTCTCTACATACCAGTTGTTGTTGTAGTATCGGGCGGTCATGGAATGCGACATTATCTCCCATCCCTTCTCATCCTGAAGACGTCGGGCAGTCTGTCCGTTGCGGTTGAGTGCCGGGGGGTTGTCGGTAAATCCGTTGCGCCATCCCTCCATCGAGATGTTGCCGCGCAATCCGAGACTCTCGAGGAGCGGATACAGCACGCTGTAGTAACCGCCTTTCATCCAGCCCGACGGATTGGAGTCGGCTATCGCGCCGTCGATCGTGTCATCGTCGTGAATGGAAAACATCGGTTCTTCGCGCCATCGTTCCCCGGCCTTGTGCCAGGCTCCGGCTTCGGGGAGTGCGGCGTAATATTCCGGCTGACCGCTGACATGACTGACTTCCGACACGGGTATGTCGCTGTAGAAATATCCCTCGGGAATCTCAAGACGCCACTCGCCCTCGTCAAGGTTCTCCTCAAGCAGAAGACACAGTGTGTTCTCATATCGGGTCGGCACCGGCTTAAGTCTCACCCTCCTGATACCGTCGGTCAGAACGGCGTCATGAAGTGAAGACACGGCGGCGTCCACTCCGAGCCGCATGGCGTTTTCACGCGACACGGCCGAGACCCTTATATATTTGAAATCCTTGTCACCGACCGTATCATTGTTTCCGGGCGTCAAGCCTATGAAGCCACGGGGTCTGGCCTGCTCCTGTCCGGACACGGCGACAGCAGCAATCATGACTGAGACTGCGACACATGTAGCCGCAATAGCACGCAACTGCATTATTTCTCGGAACAAACGCATTATGTCAGGAATTTTACATGATAAAACCGATCTGGAGCCTTTTTGATTATATCAGCTGACTGCCGGTTGTCGGCAGGCCTCCGCGAATTTACTTATTTTTTAATTCCGGAGAAACTAATTTTATTATTTTTTATCACAAAGCATAAACCAAACCCGCGACAGGGAGCGTTTTTTTAAAAAAAAATTCAATGGCAAAAGAAAAAAAGGCCGGTCTTTATCACGGCATACTTTTCATGGCGCTGTTCGCATGCGCCGCGTTTTTTATAGGCGAGGCCAGCTTCATGAAGGAACTCTCCTTCTCTCCCCTTATCATCGGCATCGTTCTCGGCATGATATATGCCAACTCCCTACGCAACCACCTGCCTGAGACCTGGACTCCGGGCATACAGTACTGTTCGAAGAAGATTCTGCGTCTCGGCATTATCCTTTACGGCTTCCGCCTGACATTTCAGGATGTCGTGGCTGTCGGTCTGGCCGGCGTGGCAGTCGACATTGTAATTGTCGCGGTCACCATACTCGGCGGCGTATGGATCGGGCGTCTGCTGAAGATGGACCGCGACATAGCGCTTCTCACCTCGATCGGAAGCGGCATCTGCGGCGCGGCCGCAGTGCTTGGAGCCGAGGCTACTCTCCAGACAAAACCTTACAAGACGGCAGTCGCCGTGGCCACAGTGGTCATTTTCGGAACGATCGCCATGTTCCTCTATCCTGTGGCCTACCGCTCCGGCATTCTTGAACTCGATCCCCGGCAGATGGGCATATTCTCAGGCTCGACGCTCCACGAGGTGGCTCACGCCGTCGGCGCGGGCAATGCCATGGGCGAGGAGGTGGCCGGTGTGTCAATCATCGTCAAGATGATACGTGTCATGATGCTTGTGCCGGTTCTGCTGATTCTTGGCTGGTGGGGCGCGTCGCGTGCCCGCAAGTCTGACGCCGGGGCCGGAAAGGGGAAAGTGGCCGTGCCCTGGTTCGCGTTCGGATTCCTCGTCGTGATCGGATTCAACTCGCTCAATCTTCTCCCCGGAGCAGTGGTGGACTGGATCAACCAGTTCGATACTTTCCTACTGACCATGGCAATGGCGGCTCTCGGAGCCGAGACGAGTTTCGACAAGTTCAAGAAAGCGGGAGCAAAGCCTTTCGTCCTCGCTTTCTGCCTCTTCGTCTGGCTGATGGCCGGAGGGTGGCTGATGGCGAAATATCTTGTTCCTCTGCTCTGACACATGCTGCATAATATACAGAGAACCTTTTTAAACCTATATCATGACACAGATTAAACCAACAGCTCTTGTGACCGGAGCCACAAGCGGAATCGGAATGTCCTGCGCCCGGCGCCTACATGCAGCCGGCTACAGGGTGATCGTCACCGGACGCAACCCGGCGCGCCTCAACTCCCTGAAAGATGAACTCGGTGCGGACGCCCTGCCGCTTCTCTTCGACGTGCGCGACCGCGAGATCGCGGAGGCCGCCGTCGCCTCACTGCCGCCGTCGTGGCGTGAGATCGATGTGCTTGTAAACAACGCCGGCCTCGCTCTCGGCCTCGACAAGGAGCATGAGGGAGACTACCGCGACTGGGACACAATGATCGACACCAATATAAAGGGGCTGCTCTACATGACCCGCGCCGTCGTTCCGGGCATGGTCGAACGCGGACACGGCCATGTGGTCAATATCGGCTCTGTGGCCGGTGACGCCGCCTACGCCAACGGCAATGTATATTGCGGCACAAAGGCCGCTGTGAAAGCCATTACCGACGGCCTGCGCATCGATCTCGCCGATACGCCGGTAAGAGTCACGCTTGTCAAACCGGGCCTCGTGGAGACTCGGTTCAGCGAGGTGCGCTTTCATGGCGACACCGAACGCGCCGCAAACGTCTACAAGGGCATCAGCCCTCTGACCGGCAATGACATAGCAGACGCAGTGGTCTATGCTGTCAGCGCACCGCCCCATGTGCAGGTGGCAGAGATGCTGATTCTCGCCACTCATCAGGCAAGCGGAAGCGTGATATGCCGTAAATAGACTCTCCGGGGATCACTCAGTCGGACCATAATACAAAGAGAACGGCAAACTTTTTTGCCGTTCTCTTTGTATTATGGTCAAACACCTTAATGTCAGACATACTATGAAAAGGACAATCGCACTGGTTCTCGCCACACTGACTCTGCTTCCTGCCGCAGATATGGCTCAGACCTTCACATTCACGACCAATTCGAGTCCGGGAGTGACCGTAAGCACCAGCCCCTTCGGCACCGGCATCGGCGTGTCGACCCCTCTTTTCAACACCGTCTATACATCTGACGGCTATTACGACGGCTACGGACACTATCACAAGCACCGGCATCCGCGACATCACAGATACAGGAGCGGCAAAGCCCACCGAAAGGCAATGAAGAAGGCACGCAAGGCTTACCGCAAGGAGATGAAAAAGCAATACAAAAAAGCAATGAAGCACAGACATCATCATCACGATGACGACTGACCCGTGTCGGTCACCCGCCTGCGTTTCCCGTACGCACAGTCTCCTCCGATTCTGATTTTTGCCGGGTTTCCACAAGCCTGTAGACGTTGCAACCGATAAAATTACCGGCCACTATCGCCGGATAGAACATGAGCAGATCGACGGCGCGTTCCGCCATATATACCGGAGGAAGCACCGCTATATAGAATGCATCGGCCACACAGTGCGGCAGCCCGCAAAGAATGAAGGCCGGGATTCCGAACAGCAGCGGAAGCCAGCGCCCTTTCGCCGTGCCCTGCACGGCAAGGGTCATTATGAACCCGCACCCGATGGCGAGCAGTCCGTTCCTGACGGGATCTGAAGAGAGACGCTTATCGATTATCGCGACAGCTGACTCCTGCATCTCGGGTGTAGCCAGAAGTGCCCCGGCAGCGACACATCCGAGTATATTGAGTGCAAGAATCGAGAAAAGCCACACATATCCCCCCTGCCCGGTCTGAGGACAACGGGGATTCCACACAAACTGCGCTTTGCCCGTAAAAAGATTGAGTTTCATTGTCACCACGGCAATCAGGCCGAAGGCGAAAAGCACCGCCCCGGCCACACCGCCGGTCTTAAGATAGATGCATCCGCCCAGACTGATGCAGATTCCGGCGAGTATGCCGCGGGCAGCGAAGGTTTTCTCTTTCATGGTGCAAAATTACGAATTTTTCGGTGATAAAGCCCCTCTCAAGGACTCCGGAGATGAAAATATCATGTTTTTGTCATTTTTTTTGACGAAAATTTGGAGGTTTCAAAAAAAGGCATTAACTTTGCACTCGCTTTCGGGAAGCAAACTTCCGACAAGCAGAAGCCGAGCGCAAGAGGCGTAAGGCAACGATCTCGGGGTGTAGCTCAGCCCGGTTTAGAGTACGCGTCTGGGGGGCGTGTGGTCGCAAGTTCGAATCTTGTCACCCCGACTGAGATCAGCAGAAGCCGACAGCATAGCTGTCGGCTTCTTTCGTCACATCCCGACCCAAGCCTGCACCTCCGGATCCAAAGCCTCGCGATGACAAAACTCAAAAAAAATTTCCGCAGCATCCAAATGCAAAATCAGACAAACTCCAGCTTTCACCCAGCCGGCAAGAAATATCCGCTAAAAAAACATCAAAATTTTTAAAATTTTATTTCTCATATTATCAATAAGTTATAAAAATATTTGAATTTTTCTCTAAAAATTCTTGCCGAAAAATTTGGTGGTTTCACAAAAATGCTATAACTTTGCACTCGCAATCGGGAATCAAACACCGATGCAAAACAAAAGACCTTCTAATGGTGCGGTAGTTCAGCCTGGTTAGAATACATGCCTGTCACGCATGGGGTCGCGGGTTCGAGTCCCGTCCGCACCGCCGAGGAGAGAGGAAGTCCAGCAGCGCAAACTTGATTCAAGTTTCCTGCTGGACTTTTTTCTTTATTACGTTTTCACCCAGGAGACATTACACATTCAACGCCGGATGCGCCTACCTGTCATTTCGGCACATGACCATTCTGACATCGCCTATGAAGTTCCACATCATAAACGGACCCAACCTCAACCTGCTCGGACGCCGGAATCCTGAAATTTACGGCACAAAGTCTTTCGAGGAGACCCTCGACGAGATCCGCTCTGATTTCAGCGACATCGACATAGAGTATCATCAGTCGAATTGCGAAGGTGAGATTATCGACATGATCCATCGTCTCGGATTCGACGGCGAGACTGCCGGCATCGTAATCAACCCCGGCGCCTACGCCCACTATTCTATCGCCATAGCCGACGCCATCGAGGCGATTCCGACACCGACAGTAGAGGTGCACATCTCAAACATACACGCCCGTGAGGAATTCCGCCATAAATCGGTGACCGCACGCGCCGCACGCGCCGTGATCGCCGGATGCGGCCGAGACGGCTACGCTCTCGCGCTGCTCCACCTCATCAGACTGTCAAACACCGCCGACAAATGAGTCCCGAACTGCAGAAGTATATCGAGGAACACATCGACAGCGAGCCGGAATACCTCTACCGCCTCGAACGCGCAACCAACATACACCTCATCAACGGGCGCATGTGCTCGGGTCATCTGCAGGGACGACTTCTCAAGATGCTCGTATCTATGATCAGGCCCAAAGATGTGCTTGAACTCGGCACATTCTCCGGTTACTCCGCTCTATGCATAGCCGAGGCTCTTGAAGAGGATGGACGCATACATACCGTCGAGGCCGACGACGAACTGGAAGACTTCATCAGGCACGCGCTCGACACCTCGCCCCACGGACACAAGGTCCGGCTGCACATAGCCGACGCACTCAGATTTGCCCGGGAATCCGAACCGGAATCGTTCGACCTCGTGTTCATGGACGCCGACAAACGCCACTATGCCGACTATTACGAAGCCTGCCTGCCGTTGCTGCGTCCCGGAGGTTACATAATAGCCGACAACACACTCTGGGACGGACATGTGGTAGAACCCGACCATTTCAACGACCGGCAGACCGCCGGAATCCGCCTATTCAACGACATCGTGGCGGCCGACCCCCGCGTCGGGAAAGTCATCATCCCGCTGCGCGACGGCCTGACCCTGATACGCAAACTAAACACCGGTGCCGCACGTTAGAATGGTATAGGGCGGCAAAGCCCCCCCGGATCATGTAACCCGAAATTCTGAAAATTATGGAAAGTAAACGTCAAGCCAAGATATCAAGACTCATACAGAAGGAACTCAGTGAGATTTTCCGCCGCCAGACCGCGGCAATGGGCAATGTGCTCGTATCGGTCAGCGCCGTGCGCGTATCGCCCGACCTCAGCATCGCCAAGGCATACCTCAGCATCTTCCCGCCTGAAAAGGCCGGCGAGATACTCGAAAACATCAAGCGTCAGTCGAAGACATGCCGCTACGAGCTGGCGCAGGCCGTGAAGAGCACTCTGCGCAAGTGCCCGGATCTGGCATTCTATCTCGACGACTCGCTCGATTATGTGGAGAACATCGACCGCATTCTCGCCGCCGACCCGCATCTGCACGACGAGCCGAATGATGAGAACTGATCTGACCGCCGTCATAGCCTGGCGGTATCTCATATCGAAAAAGACACACGGCGCCGTCGCGACAATCTCGACGGTGTCGGTCTGCGCCATGGCTGTGGCCACGGCGGCGATTGTCTGCGTGCTGTCGGTTTTCAACGGCTTCAGACAGGTCATAGCCTCGCGCCTCGACACTCTCTCGCCCGACATAATGGTCGTGGCAGCTGAGGGTAAAGTCTTTGCAGAAGCCGACAGTCTGACAGCCGTCGCCGCCTCAGTGCCCGGAGTAGCACTCGCCACCCCCACTCTTTCAGACAATGCCCTGATGATATGCAACTCGCAAGAGATGCCAGTCACAGTCAAGGGGGTGAATCCCGGGCCATACGCAAAGGTCACGGACATACGCAGTCTTATCGCCGATGGATATGGAGGCTATCCCGACACAGCAAGAGCGGCCGACGGCCACACCGTTGCGTCTGCCGTAGTCTCTATAGGTGTGGCCGCGAGGCTCGGCATAAGACCCGGCGACGGACTGCTGCTGTTCGCTCCGAGACGCAAGGGGCGAGTCAATCTTGCCAATCCTGCGTCATCTTTCATGACCGACTCCCTTACAGCCTCCGGCATATACCGGACAGATCAGGCCCAGTTTGACGACGACGGCGTCATCATGCCCGTCTCTACGGTCAGGCGGCTGCTGCAATATGACAGCGAGGCATCGGCCATCGAGATCAGCCTGTCGCCCGATGCATCGCCCGACGCCGTTGCCGACGCCCTGCGGCAGAAACTCGGCCAGAGGTTTGTCATAAAAGACAGGATGCGGCAGCAGGAGATGAATTTCCGAATGATCTCGATCGAGAAATGGGTATCGTTCATGCTTCTGGGCTTCATACTGATCATAGCGAGCTTCAACATAATATCGTCACTCTCGATGCTCGTGCTCGAAAAGGAAAAAACTCTGTCGATCCTCTCCGCGCTCGGACTGTCGCGCCGCCGCACCGGCAGGATATTCGCATGGGAAAGCATATACGTGTCGGGAGCAGGAGGCATAGCGGGAATACTGCTGGGACTCACGCTCTGCCTCATACAACAGCATTTCGGCATAATAACGATCGGAGGCGACCCCGACGCGACGATTGTGCCGGCCTACCCGGTCGAGGTCAGAATCACCGACCTTTTAGCGACACTTCTGCCTGTGGCCGCCATCGGACTTGCCACTGCCTGTGCAACCGCAGCTTTCGCCCGTTCAAGAATATCCCTGTCAACAGAAAGCGTATGAAATAAATTATGTCATACACTCGTTGCATATATAAGAATTTTTTATTAATTTTGCACCGAATTTAAACATTTTGAAAATCATAATGGAAAAACTTGATATTCTTGACAAGAAAATCCTGAATATTGTGATGGAAAACGCAAGAATTCCGTCAAAAGATATCGCCGCGCAGTGCGGAGTGTCGCGCGCAGCCATCCACCAGCGCATTCAGCGCCTTATCGAAATGAAAGTCATCATCGGGTCCGGCTACATCGTGAATCCTCACAAACTGGGCTACAACACCTGCACATACATAGGTGTCAAGCTAGAGAAAGGCTCGCTCTACCGTGAGGCCGCAGCCGAACTCTGCAAGATTCCCGAAGTAGTGGAGTGCCACTTCACCACAGGCCCCTACTCTATGCTCATAAAACTCTACGCCTACGACAACCAGCACCTGATGCAGCTTCTCAACGACCGCATCCAGCATGTGCCCGGCGTCACCGAGACCGAGACTCTCATCTCGCTCGAGCAGAGCATGAACCGTCAGATCCACATCGACACATCGAAATCTGACAAAAAATGACCCGCCACAACCGCTCTCCAAGGCAACGATGAAAAAGAAATATCTGTTCTACATTCTGGCCACCGCGTTTCTCGCTGTCGTGGCCATTGTTTTTTTCTACCCTGATGACATTCAGGGCAACGTGCTCCAGCAGCACGACATAATGCAGGGCATCGCCAACGGCCAGGAAGGAAAGGCTTTCCACGAAGCCACAGGCGAGACCACACGCTGGACAAACTCACTGTTCGGCGGAATGCCCAATTTCCAGATAGCACCCTCTTACCCGGCAAACAGTCTGCTGACGTGGATCGGGCAGGCCTACATGCTCGGCCTTCCGGCTCCGGCAAACCTTCTGTTTGCCATGATGGCGGGTTTTTTCATCATGTGCCTATGCATGAGGATGAAATGGCACACGGCCCTCTTCGCGTCACTGGCCTGGGGCTTCTCTTCTTATTTCATAATCCTGATCGGCGCGGGACACATATGGAAGTTCGTAACGCTCGCCTACATTCCTCCAACCATCGGAGGTCTCGCCCTGCTCTACCGCCGCAGGTATCTGGCAGGAACGGCCCTGACCGCTCTCTTCGGCGCGCTGCAGCTCCAGAGCAACCACCCGCAGATGACATTTTATTTCTTGTTCGTAGTGGCTGCCATGATGATCGCGTGGCTCTGCACCGCCATACACAGAAAGGAGGGAAAGCAATGGCTCGCGGCCACCGGCTGCGCGCTGCTGGCGGGATGCCTCGCAGTGGCGGCAAACTCTGCAAGTCTTTATAACTCATATGAATACTCGAAAGAAACGGTCAGAGGCCGTGCCACGGATCTGACTGTTCCCGCCGGCAAATCTACCGCCGGCATGGATCGTGCGGCAATAACGGCCTGGAGCTACGGCATAGACGAGTCTTTCACACTGCTCATTCCGAATGTGAAGGGGGGGGCCACGATACAGCCGGTGGCCGGACAGACAACCCTCAAGTCGCTCGCCGAAACAAAGAAAGCCAACGAACTGAACGTATCGCCCGAGGAACTGCAGTTCATCGGACAGTTCCCGCAGTATTTCGGCGACCAGCCGATGACCAACGGCCCGGTCTATGTGGGTGCGTTCGTACTGCTGCTGGCCATCCTGGCCCTGTTCATGGTCCGAACGCCGATGAAATGGGCGCTTTTCGCAGTGTCTGTGCTCGCCCTGCTGCTCTCATGGGGACATAATTTCCCGGCACTGACCAATTTCTTTATCGACAATTTCCCGGCCTACAACAAGTTCCGCGCCGTGTCAAGCATTCTTGTCGTGGTAGAGTTCACCGTGCCGCTGCTGGCCGCGCTCTGCATCAAGAAAATGCTAGACGAGCCTGATGAATTCCGCCGCAATCCCTGGGTGTCGTATGGCGTGTTCGGAATCGGCGCGCTCATATGCCTTGTCGGCTGGATCTCTCCATCTGTCTTCGGCGATCCGTTCTCGGCAACCGAAATAGAGCAGCTCAACGAAGCCGGAGCATTCACCAATCCGGCATATTTCGGCGTTATCGGAGGCATACGCGAGACGCGTCTCTCGATAGTCAGTGCCGACTGCGCCCGCTCGCTTGTAGTCATCCTGATCGGATGCGCGCTGCTTTTCCTTTACTTCAGAGGGATGTTCAAAAAGCATTCTGTCTTCGTGTTCACACTCTCTCTGCTCGCGCTCGCCGATCTATATACTGTCGGACACCGCTATGTCAACAGTGACAACTTTACCGCTCCTGCCGACAACGAAGAGGTGTTCAGCATGACCGATGCCGACAGAGAGATACTCAAAGACACAACCAACTACAGGGTTCTCGACGTGGCCGACATGGGAGGTGCCCGATCTTCATACTTCCACAAGACGATCGGCGGTTACCACGCGGCCAAACTGACCCGTTACAACGACCTGCTCGAACACCAGATATACCGCAACAACCCGCGTGTGCTCGACATGCTCAACACGAAATATTTCCTTTCGGGCAATGAATATGAGGAGAATCCTGGCGCTCTCGGCAACGCATGGTTCGTGTCGGGCATAGATTACGTGGCCGACGCCGACCATGAGATGGCGGCTCTCGACTCGCTCGACACACGCACACGCGCGGTGGCCGACAAAAAATTCAGTGCCGTGCTCGGACAGGCTGCCGCACCGGTGCCCGGAGACACGGTCTATGAGACCTCTTATGCTCCGAACCGCCTGACCTACAAGGCTCGTTCGGCACGCGGCGGCGTCGCGGTGTTCAGCGAGATCTACTTCCCGTGGGGCTGGCAGGCGACTGTCGACGGCAAGCCTGCCGAAATCGGACGCGTCAATTACGTGCTGCGTGCGCTGCGCCTCGGTCCGGGCACGCATGACATAGACTTCAGGTTCGACCCGAAGTCTCTGCATGTGACCAACACGCTTGGCGTGACTGCCGTGATTCTGATCTACATTCTCTGTCTGGGTGCTTTCGCTTACTGGACATGGCGTTTCGTGAAACGTCTGAACAGACAGCATCCCGGCCGCGGGGAAGTCTGACAACACACATCCTGACCGTTCAGATGGCACACCGACTGGCCGAGGCTTACAAACGCTGGCGTCACACCCGGGGATATGGCGTACACTCCCCTTTCGCCTATACGGTGGTGAAGGAGGTAATACGCCCCGGTCGACGGTATGCATACTACGGCTATGAGGATATCGACTGCGCTCTCGGCAGAGGTGAAGGGATGCATGCACGACGCATGGCCCGCACTCTGCTGAGACTTGCCGCTTTTCTTGATTCCGACCGGGTCTTTATGCCCAATTCGCACGACACGACACTATACCTCACGGCCTTGCGTGCCGCCGGCTCGCGCATACACGTCATCTCGGCTATGCAGGAGGCCGAAAGCTGCGGCCTCGTATGCTCCACGAGAGACTATATACCGCTTGAAAGGCTTGTCGGTCTGCTCCGGCAGCCTGGCCGCACACTTGCGCTGCACGACGCTCCGGCCGGATGGGCCGCTACTATCTTCGACTCAATCGGAGAGGGACTGATGTTCTACGGCAGAAAGAACGTGCTGATTTTTTCCCGCCCTGACATGCAGAAAGTGTCTTATTCGATCCTGATCTGATCATGAAGAAGGCTTCGGAAATAGCCACCGATTTCTCGCGCCATCTGCTTCTGGAGCGCGGGCTGTCGCAACACACAGCAAGCAGCTATCTTGTCGATGTGGGGCATCTGCTCGACTTCGCGCGGTCACACGGCGTGGATGTCCGAGATGTGAAGCAGGATGATCTGCTGACATTTCTGTGCGAGATACATGATCTCGGCATTTCCGCCCGTTCGCAGGCGAGGCTCATCGCCGGAATCCGCAGTTTCTTCAGGTTCATGAGGCAGGAAGGATATATCGAAACCGATCCGTCTGCTCTGATCGAGTCTCCGCGCATCGGCCGCACGCTTCCGGATGTGCTGAGCGTCGAAGAGATCGACGCCATGATAGAAGCCATTCCGGCCGACAAGGCCGAGAGCCTGCGCAACCACGCCATTATCGAGACCCTCTACGGCAGCGGACTGCGCGTATCGGAACTTGTCGGACTCCGTCTGTCGCGCATGGCACTCGACGACGGATACATAATGGTCGATGGGAAAGGCGACAAACAGAGAATCGTGCCGGTATCACCGGTGGCGGCATCGCTGATCTCGGATTATCTGCATGTGCGCAACGCCGGGCCGATAAAGCGCGAGGGTTCCGACATACTGTTTCTTAACCGGCGCGGCGCGCCGCTCACGCGCGTGATGGTGTTCTATATCATCCGTGACCTTGCGGCGGCGGCGGGAATCAGAAAAAAGGTCTCGCCACACACGCTCCGCCATTCTTTCGCCACACACCTGCTCGAAGGGGGCGCCAACCTGCGTGCGATCCAGGAAATGCTTGGCCACGAGTCTATCGCCACCACCGAAATATATCTCCACCTCGACCGCACCCGCCTGCGCACCGAACTTCTTGCCCACCACCCCCACTTCGCACCTTCTCTTCGGGCCACACCTGATCCGGAGTGAGTCAGAACGCAACCTGTATGTCGGGCGCAATGCTTCCCGAATTGCATATACAAAAAAATTTGCTGATTACGGAGTATCGCCTGACGACACGTTCCCATATGCAGACAGAGACTGCACCTTTGTCGCAGGTGGCTCGTCCTCACAGACCAACTGCCATAGAATTCAGATAATACCTGGATGTGCTGCTTGCCTGACGTTCTTTCCATTCGTCGTAAATCTGGAAAATCCCATAGACCGAGACGGAATCGAGAGAGGCCGAGGATACAGAGCGGATTACATAATCGACGGCAAAAAAGCGTGTCGCCGATCTCTATCCTGCACCGCACCGCTATTCCGGCCGACCCTATACCACACAGTGCGGGCGTCCCCGGAAGGAGACGCCCGCTGTATTTGTCGGTGTTCTGTGATCAGAAGTTGTAGAAGAAACCGAGTGTGAGGTCGCGTGTGTCGAACGAGATACCGCCCTTGCGGGGATAACCTGCGTCGAATGCTGCGTTGTTGGCACCCTGATAACCAAGGAAACCTACATGTGCCACTACCGAGAACTTGTCAGTGAAGTTGAAAGCGACACCGGGACGGAAACCTACGTTCCATGTAACTGCTGTATCGCTGTCATCATCTCCGTAGTCTACTGAACCGAGACCTACGCCAACACCGCCGTCAATGAAGAGCTGAACGAGGTTGTTGCTTGTGCGGAAATAAGTGAAACGAGCGTAGGGGTTGAACTCGAACATGTGTACGTCTGTATCCCAGCCGCAGAAGTGAGTATAGTCGTAACCGATTGTAGTACCGATGGCCCACTGGCTGTTGAAGTTGTAACCGAACTCGGGGAGAATGGTAAACTGGTTGGTTGTCGCGTTTGCATCGAATGTGGCGTTGTAGCCCTCATTGTGCATAAAGCCGATCGCACCACCGATATAACCGTCACCTGCGCTTGCACCGAATGCCGATGCCACTGCAACTACTGCAAGAGTAAGAAATTTTTTCATAACGTGATCTGATTTGTGATTATTAGTTAATTGCTATTAGTGTCAAGTGTGTTTATTTTCATTTGCAAAGTTAAACACTTTTTTACATACAGCAAAACATTCCATCCATTTTTCATGTTATAAAACACATTTTAGCCATTCTAAAGCCAATATGACCAACACACAACCCATTTTGACCATATTTTCGATAAAAAAACAGTTGTATGAATCGCCATGCGGATTCATACAACTGCTTTTCATTTGTAAACGTGCGCTTATTTTATTAGCTTTGCCGTCATGAATGAAAAAAGACCTCGACTTGCCGTGAGAATCTGGCGACTATACGCCGACGGATTCAGGGAGATGACCGTTGGCCGCTGGCTCTGGGCAATAATTATCATCAAGCTCGCGGTAATGTTTCTCGTTTTCAAGCTTTTCTTTTTTCCCGACATACTTCAGCGCGACTATGCCGACGACGAATCGCGGGCTGAGGCCGTGCGCACGAATCTGCTCAGGGAGTGATGTCAACGGCAATACTTACGGGGAATCGGAGACGCGTCATCACTTCATGATGAGCATCGCATCGCCGTATGCGCCAAACTTATATTTCTCTTTGACCGCTGTGCTGTATGCCTTCATCACCACGTCATATCCGCCGAAAGCGGCAACCATCATCAGCATCGTACTGTATGGCATGTGGAAATTCGACACCATGGAGTCGGCCACGGTGAAATCATAGGGAGGAAAGATGAATTTATTGGTCCATCCCTCGAATGTCATCAGATGGCCGTTCATGCAGACCGCCTGAGCGAGAGCCCGCATCACCGATGTGCCGACGGCGCATACGCGCTTGTCAGCATCTTTGGCCTTGTTGACAATCTCCACAAGTTCCTCCTCGACAAACATTTCTTCTGAATCCATGCGATGCTTGGTCAGATCCTCCACATCGATCTCCTTGTAGTTGCCGCGCCCGGAATGCAGGGTAAGAAAACCGCGCTCCACCCCTTTTATCTCAAGACGCTTCATAAGCTCGCGGCTGAAATGCAGACCTGCGGCAGGGGCCATCACGGCACCTTCTCTGGCTGCATAGATGCACTGGTAGCGGTCGGCGTCCTCTTCGACGGCCTTGCGGGTGATGTATTCGGGCAGCGGTGTCTCACCGAGAGCGTAAAGAGCCTCCTTGAATTCATCATGGGGACCGTCGTAAAGGAATCTCAGCGTGCGTCCGCGCGAGGTGGTGTTGTCAATGACCTCGGCGACCATCGACTCGTCTTCTCCGAAATAGAGCTTGTTGCCGATACGGATCTTGCGGGCAGGTTCGACAAGCACGTCCCAGAGCTTGTGCTCGGCGTTGAGTTCGCGGAGCAGGAATACCTCTATGCAGGCCCCGGTTTTCTCTTTGTTGCCGTATAGACGTGCGGGAAAGACTTTGGTGTTGTTGAACACCATCACGTCACCATCGTCAAAATAATTGATTATCTCCTTGAAAATGTGATGGCTTATCTCGCCCGTTCTTGCATTGACCACCATCAGACGGCATTCGTCGCGGTTTTCAGACGGATGCTGGGCGATCAGTTCATCAGGAAGTTTGAATTTGAACTGAGACAGTTTCATTTTCGGTTTCTGTTAATTCTGTTTTGTTAGGTATGTTCAGTTTCACCGACACGGCAGCCGGAATCATCCGCTGCATTGTCGGGAAAGACTATTTCGTCTTCAGCTATATGCTCAAGAGCCTCGTCGAGTGTCCAGCAATTGTCGATAGTGATATCGCCTACGCGCGTGCGTCTCAGCCCGGTGAGATGCGCGCCGGAGCCGAGAGCCACTCCGAGATCACGGGCAAGCGCGCGGATATATGTGCCTTTAGAACACAATACCCGCAAAGTCAGCACCGGAGCCTCGAATTTCAGAATCTCTATCTCGCGGATCTCAAGCGACTTGGGTTTCAGTTCCACATCTTTGCCTTTGCGGGCGAAAGAATAGGCGCGTCTGCCGTCGACCTTGACTGCAGAAAAGACAGGGGGAACCTGCATCACCTTGCCGGTGAACCGCGGAAGCACGCTCCCGACGAGTTCCTCCGTGATATGGTCGCAGGGATAAGTGGCGTCAATCTCGGTCTCGAGATCAAAACTCGGTGTGGTGGCCCCGAGAGTCACCTCGGCCACATATTCCTTCAGTCCGTCCTGCAGTTCCGATATCCTGCGTGTGGCACGCCCCGTGCAGATTATAAGGACTCCGGTGGCGAGGGGATCGAGCGTCCCGGCATGGCCGACCTTGAATTTCCTGACGCGCATACGCCTCTGTATGGCGCCACGCACGCGCTTCACCGCGTCAAACGATGTCCAGCCCAGCGGCTTGTCGATTCCGATTATCTCTCCAGATATAAAGTCCATCAGATGTTTTCTATCGTTGATATATCTCCTGTGTCGCAGGATCTTGATTGTTTGTCAGTGCCAGAGGATGCAGATCACACCCATGATGACGCAATAGATGGAAAACCATACAAGTTTCCCTTTCTTGACAAGACCTATCATCCACCGGCATGCGAGGCATCCGACTATAAAAGCCGCTACAAATCCGACTGCAAGCGCCGCAAGACCTGTCTCTCCGGCGGGATCGCCTGCTCCCATCATGTCCTTGACATCGAGCAGACACTCGCCAAGGATAGGAAGAATGACCATAAGAAACGAGAACGACGCCACTTCCGAACGCCTGTCGCCGAGCATGATTCCGGTGGCTATCGTAGTGCCCGAACGGCTGAGTCCCGGAAGCACCGCCACGGCCTGCGCGCAGCCGATCACAAACGCGTCGCTCCAGCTTATGTCGCGTCCGCCGGAACTCTTCACACCGGAGGCGGGAAGCATGGCCCTGCGGTCGGAAAGCCAGGCGAAGAGCAACAGAAGAGCGGTGACACACAGGCAGATCCCGACAACGACAAGACCCGAACCGAATATCTCCTCGACCTGATGCTTGAAGAAAACGCCGACAATTCCCACTGGAATGCACGACAGCAGAATCTTGCAGACATAATCGAAATCACGCCCGCGTCTGAAAGTGAAGAAGCTTTTGCAGAGACGCGAAAACATCGGCCAGAGCACAACTATGGTGGAAAGCACTGTGGCGGCATGGACTATAACGCTGAACTGCAGGTTTTCATCTTCAGGAAGATCTACTCCCAGAATATGCTTGAATATCTCGAGATGACCGCTTGAACTCACCGGCAGATATTCGGTGAGCCCCTGTATTATGCCCAGAATCAGGGCGTCTATCAGTTCCATATCCTCTATTTCTTCTCGTTTACGTTTTTACGCGGAGTCCATATTATGGCGAAAGCCATAAGCAGAAAGCCGAGGAATGTAAGCAGCGGGCCGACCACAATGCGGCGTGTGCTGAAGATCTCGGGGTTGAATTCGGTGTCGGTCGGCGATCCTCCGCCGCTCATCAGAGCGAAACCGATTATTATGAGCAGCACGCAGCCACCCATCATCAGGAAATTTGTACGGCAGAAAGGCAGAGCGACTCTGCGTGCCTCCTGCGGGGTATCGTTCTTTTTGTCGTATTCAGTCATATCGGCTAAGTATGTGCAAATTTAATCAATGAGGGGAACCGCGCTCCTTATCTGAAAAGCTGGTCGTAATCCTTGCGCAGATAGATGCCGGAGGCTATCCATGAGGCGATGCAGCAGAGCAGTGTGCCGGCGCACACGAGGGCGGCGCACACTATGCCGAACGACTCCCAGCCTACATATGAGGCGATGTCGGGCATACCGGCTTCGGCCGAAAAAGCCATGACCGACGCAAGAAGCGCCGATGCGGCAAATCCGGCAAGCGCGCCGGCCAGCATGTTGTCAAGTATGACGGGTCTGCGTATGAACCCGGGGGTGGCACCGACGAGTTTCATCGTGTGTATGGTGAATCGCCGCGAATATATGGTCAGATGCACGGTATTGTTGATCAGCACGAACGAGATAAGCAGCATTATGCCGGCGACGGCTCCGAGCACAACCGTCATACGCGAGATGTTGCGGTTCATCGAGTCGATCATGTGTGAATCAGGAGCAGAGACAGACTCTACCGACGGATTAACCTCGAGTTTTCTCTTGATCGAGGCGATGCGCGTAGCGGAAGCATAATCGGCGGCAACGCCAAACGTTATCTCCTCGCTTAGAGGATTGACGCCGAACAGCTCCTGCAGATCCTCTCCGGTATCGGCCGCCCAGTTCTTCAATGCCTCCTCTTTGGTTATGATCCTGACCTCTCGGGCGTAAGGGCTCTTCCCGATCTCGCCGGCCAGAGTCCTGACCGTCTCTTCGGGAACGGAGTCGCGCATTATGACGCTCAGTTCGATACGCTCGCGCAGACGGCGCGTCTCGCGGTCGGCGCTGATCCATATCATGGAGATAATGCCCATAAGCACAAGCACCAGCGTCACGCTGATGAGGGTTGTGAGATGATGGGCCCAGTAAGATATCTTTACCTCTTTGTTTGTCTTCATAGGTCGCTTGCGACAGGTAAGGCCGGCATAAGGCGGACACGTCCGCATGCCGACTCGCTGCCTTTGATGCGCAAAGTTAATAAATAAGACCCCCCTTTGTCAATAGTTTATACCGATTTTTTCATTTTTACGCCGATTTTTCGCTAATTTTGCGTTCCTCTAACAGTTAATTTTGCGTTCTTCTGATATATGAGCGAAGACAAAACCATCCTGAAAGCCGCATACCACACGTTGGGTTGCAAACTGAATTTCTCGGAAACCTCCACGATCGGCAAGATGCTCGCCGACCGCGGCATACTGCGTGCCGAAGAGGGGGAAAGCCCCGATCTGATCGTCATCAACACTTGCTCTGTCACAGAAATGGCCGACAAGAAGGGGCGACAGTTGATCCGAAGGCTCACCAAAGAGCATCCCGACGCCACCGTGGTGGTGACAGGCTGTTACGCCCAGCTCAAACCGGATCAGATCGCCGCGATGCCGGGAGTCTCGGTCGTGCTCGGATCGAACGAAAAACTGCGTATCGCCCAGTATCTCGACCGCTGGCTGGAAACCCGCGTCCAACAGGTGGCCACGACTCCCCCGCTCGAGATCCGCGAGTTCATGCCTTCGTGCGAGCGCGGCGACCGGACCCGTTACTTCCTCAAGGTTCAGGATGGCTGCGACTATTTTTGCACATACTGCACAATTCCTTTCGCGCGTGGCCGCTCCCGCTCGGGCAGCATAGCCGGAATCACCGATATCGCCCGCAGGGTGGCCGGCGAGGGTGGCCGCGAGATCGTCATAACCGGAGTGAACATTGGCGATTTCGGACGCGACACCGGAGAGAGCCTCTTAGATCTGCTCCGCGCACTCGACTCCGTCGCGGGCATAGAACGTTACCGAATATCTTCAATCGAACCCAACCTTCTTTCAGAGGAGATTCTGCAATGGATCGCTACTGAATCAAGGGCGTTCATGCCGCATTTCCACATACCGCTGCAGTCGGGTTCCGACGCCGTGCTCAAGCTGATGAACCGCCGCTATGACACGTCGCTTTTCAGGTCGCGCATCGAACTGATCCGCCGAATGATTCCCGACGCATTCATCGGAGTCGACGTCATAGCCGGCGCAAGAGGCGAGACTGAGGAGGAGTGGCTCAGAGGCCGCGATTTCATAGCATCGCTTCCGGTGACACGCCTGCATGTATTCCCTTATTCGGAACGCCCGGGCACGAAAGCCCTGATGATAGGACATTCCGTGAGCCAGGAGGAGAAACACCGGCGAACCGCCGAACTCATGAGGATATCGGAACGCAAGCATCAGAATTTCGTCAGGTCTCATATCGGACGCACAGCCACGGTGCTCTGGGAGTCTCCATCGCACGGCGGACGCATCATGCACGGTTTCACCGACAATTACATACGCATCGAGGCGCCGCTTGATCCTGACATGATCAACACCGTATCATCTGTAACAATATCCGAATCCAACCTTTCGGCCAACCAATAGATCCAATACGACCGGAACCTCATCCCTCAAAATTTACCGAAAAGACGCCCGGCAGTGGCAACTTAAATTAATTTAGTTAACAAAAACATAAATAATGAATACCCCCCGGCGAATAATGTTGGCGCATCATCGCAGATTCAGGCTTTAACATTTTTTGCAGGATGGAGTCTTAATCATGAAAAAGCTCGGAGTCATAATACTGAACTGGAACGGACTCGCGCTGCTCCGGCAGTTCATACCCGCGGCCTCGCGGTTCACCGTCTCTGACACGGCCGACCTTATAGTGGCCGACAATGGCTCGGACGACGGTTCCGTCGAATGGCTGCGCGAGGCGCATCCTGAAGTGCGCCTCATCACGCTCGACAGGAACTACGGTTTCGCCGAGGGCTACAACCGTGCCGTCAAGGCATCGGAATATGAATATGTGACACTTCTGAATTCCGACGTCGAAGTGACTGAAAACTGGTGGCAGCCGATTCTTTCTTATCTTGAGAGCAACCCCGATGTGGGGGCTGTACAGCCGAAGATTCTGAGCTACCGCGACAAGTCGAGCTTCGAATATGCCGGTGCCGCCGGCGGTTATCTCGACGCGCTCGGATACCCCTACTGCCGCGGACGCCTCTTCGACGCCATCGAGAAAGACCACGGACAGTATGACGGAGCACCCGCCGACGTGGCCTGGGCTTCAGGCGCATGTCTGACAATACCCCGCAGCCTATACATGGATCTCGGCGGTCTCGACCCCGGATTTTTCGCACACATGGAGGAGATAGACCTCTGCTGCCGGGTCCACGGAGCGGGCAAGCGCGTATGCGCCATATCCGGTTCGTGCGTCTACCATGTCGGAGGCGCGTCGCTCAATCAGGGAAACCCGACAAAGACATATCTTAACTTCCGCAACAACCTGTTGCTCCTGCACAAAAACCTGCCTCCGCGCCGAGGTAAAAAAGTGCTGTTCATCCGCAGGCTTGCCGACACGCTGGCGTTCGGCATGTTCCTGCTCAAAGGCGACACCGCCAACGCCCGCGCCATACTTAGGGCGCACCGCGATTTCCGGCGGATGAAGAAGGATTACACATCGCAACCAGCCGAAGACACGCTGTCTTCACTGCCGGGAGCGAGGCGATATGCTGTCCTGTCGCGCTATCTGTTCCGCAGGAAAGTCCTTCTCCCATGACCCGCTTACCACATTCCACAAAAAAACAATCATACACTCATATGAAAAGACCTCTTATTCTCGTAAGCAACGACGACTCATACATGGCACGCGGTGTCCACGCTCTGATCGACAGGCTGACGCTTCTCGGCGACGTAGTGGCCGTATGTCCGCTTCATCCTCAGTCAGGACAGTCCATGGCCATTACGGTCAACTCTCCGCTGCGCATCACCCGCATACCCGATTACAACGGCGCCCGCATGTACCATGTCTCGGGAACCCCGGTCGACTGCATCAAACTCGCGATGCATCATATTCTCGACAGCCGTCCGGATCTGGTCGTGACAGGCATAAACCACGGCTCCAACTCAGCGATCAATGTGCTCTATTCCGGCACGATGGGAGCGGCGATGGAGGGAGCGGCATTCGGAATACCCTCTATCGGTTTCTCGCTGACCGACCACTCCGCCGACGCGGATTTCACCCCGTGCCTCCGGGCCATAGATGTGCTCGCCGCCGCCACTCTCCGCAACGGACTTCCCCGCGACATCGCTATCAATGTCAACGTGCCAGATATTGCCGGCACTCCTGAAAAGATGCGAATATGCACCCCCTGCCGAGGTCTGTGGAACGACGAGTATAAGGAATATACCGATCCGGCGGGACACAAATTCTACTGGCTCACCGGAAAATACGTCAACCTCGAACCCGAAAACGAGACGACTGACGAATGGGCACTCTCGCACGGCATGATTTCGGTTGTGCCCGTGGCGATAGAACGCTCGCTCGACATCGACCGCGGCATTCCCTGGCTTGCAGGAGCTGTCGATGAATACAACAATCGAGTCGTATGAACGGCTTCAATATCTTTAAAAGAGATTGCGACTCCTGACTACAGAATCATTACTCCAATTTAACCAAACATATACCCCTAAGTCCAATTTTTAACAATTTTAACAAATCAACTTGTTTTAATTGTTAAAAATTGGACTTGATTTTTTTGTTGTCTCGCAAGAAACCGTTAATTTTGCAACGTCTGAAGCAATGTCCGGGCGGACGTTGTTAAGAGCAAGAGAAAGATGATTGCAAGGGTCATCTTTCGCAAGCAGAAAGTATATCGCATATATCGTTTCATTGACAATTTATTGTTGCATTAGTAAAGTTATGGATTAATAGTTTAATTAGAATTAGGACCCACGGTAGACTCACGAAGGATTTCGGGAGGTATCGGAAAACACAGGCGCAGTGATGCGCCTGTGTTTTTTATATACCTTTCTCCGCGCGTTCTTGCATATCTTTCGGATTCTTTCTAATTTTGAACTCAATTTGCGAATGCAAGACACACATAGGAAAATGAAGCTTTCGATTAGAGAAACAGCTGCGGCACTCAGCCTTGACACAGCGGCAGACAACAACAGGATAATTCGACATCTCCTCACAGACTCCCGTTCGCTTGAGTCTGCTCCTGACACTCTTTTTTTCGCCATACCTACAAAGGGGAATGACGGGCACCGCTACATAGCCGATCTGTATGCGCGTGGCGTACGTTGTTTCGTGGTCAACCGCATTCCCGACGGGATGCGCGATGCCGGCGACGCAACTTTTCTGATTGTCCCCGACACGGTGGCCGCCCTGCAGAAAGTGGCCGCCCGCAGACCTGAATTCCGCGGCCAGATACTCGCCATAACCGGAAGCCGGGGCAAGACCACACTCAAGGAATGGATATTCCAGCTTATGGAACCACTCTCCGACATATGCCGCTCTCCACGGAGCTACAACTCACAGACCGGAGTTCCTCTGTCAATGTGGGAACTCGAACCCTCGACCCGGCTCGGAGTGATCGAGGCCGGCATCTCGCGTCCCGGCGAAATGGCATCGCTTGCCGGCTGCATCAGTCCCGACACCGTCATAATCACCAATATAGGCGAGGCGCATTCGGAAGGGTTCGCCTCCGATGCCGCCAAGGCGGAAGAGAAAGCGTTGCTGGCCGCCACTCATCAGACTCGCACTGTCATATTCAGACACGACTGCACGCTTATAAGAAATGCCGTTGCCAAAGCCGCCCCCTGCGCAAAGACTCTGACATGGTCGCTGTCCGACAAGGATGCCGACATCCTGATTTCGGCAAAAAAAACAGACGACGGCATGGAAATCTCCTATTCATATTCTGAAGAATCCGGCTCCTTCTCCGCGCCGCTTGAAAGCGAGGCAGATCTCGAAAACGCGGCCAACGCACTGGCATTCATGCTCCACTCAGGCATCGACCATGACGTGATAGCCGAAAGATTCCGTCATCTCCACAAGATCGGAACGCGCCTCAACGTATCGGAGGGGGTGAACGGATGCAGTGTCATTCATGACTCCTACACTTCTGATTTTTCATCGCTGCGACCGGCTCTCGACTTCTTGCGCCGACGCAAGACTCCCAACCAGACTGCCACACTTATTCTGAGCGACATTCACCACGAATCAGCCGACACCGGAACTCTCTACGCTAACATTGCCTCGCTTACACGTTCGGCGGGAATTTCACGCCTGATCGGCGTGGGGCCCTCCATCTCGGCCCACAGAGAGCTTTTCGGTGACGAAGCTTCTTTCTATCCCGACACCGCGTCTTTGCTTGGCTCGCTGTCTCCGTCAGATTTCGCCGACGAGGCCATTCTGCTCAAAGGGTCGCCTGAATTCAATTTCGACAGCGTCGCCGAACTTCTTGAGACACGCAAGCACGAAACCGTGCTGGAGGTAAATCTCGACGCCCTGGTGGAGAATTACAATTACTTCAGACGCCACCTTCCCTCTGGAACCGGCATAGTGTGCATGGTCAAGGCTTCCGGATATGGAGCCGGCAGCTATGAGATCGCGAAAACCCTGCAGGACTGCGGAGCTGCATATCTTGCCGTGGCAGTCATCGACGAGGGAATCGAGCTTCGGCAGAAAGGCATAACTATGCCGATTATGGTGATGAACCCCAAAATCGCCAATTACAGGTCGATGTTCGCCTACAGCCTCGAACCGGAGATATATTCGTTCGAGATGCTGCATGACGTGATACGCGAGGCCCGCAAGAACGGCATATCCGGTTATCCGGTACACATCAAGCTCGACACCGGAATGCACCGCATGGGTTTTGTCGAAGAGGAACTCGCGCAACTGATGGTCATTCTGGAGAATTCAGCAGAGGTGACGGCCAAATCGGTCTTCTCGCATCTCGCCACGTCTGACTGCCCCGACATGGACGACTACACGGAGCTTCAGCTCGACAGATTCGCCCGATACACTGATTACATGCTGTCGCGCTCGAAGACCAAGATACTGCGTCATGTGCTGAACACGGCGGGAATACTACGCTATCCCGACCACCATTACGACATGGCCCGCCTCGGCATAGGCCTTTACGGCGCAAATACTCTTCCTCCCGAGATGGAGAGACCTCTCGCAGTCGTATCCACACTCCGCACTGTCATAACATCAATACGCGAGTGGAAGAATGGGGAGACAATCGGATATGGCCGAAGGGGGGTCCTGACACGACTGTCGCGCATAGCCACTATTCCCATCGGATATGCCGACGGCATGAACCGTCACTTCGGCCGTGGCGCAGTGGCGGTAACAGTAAACGGGAAAGAGGCGCCTACCGTCGGAAACATCTGCATGGACGCCTGCATGATCGATGTGACAGGCATTGACTGCAAAGTCGGAGACCCGGTCGAGATCTTCGGTCCGGACGCTCCGCTGCAGCGGCTTGCAGACGTGCTTGACACCATACCCTACGAAGTTCTGACATCGGTCTCTCCCCGAGTCAAGAGGATCTACTACCGCGAGTGAGTCACCACAAAATCCGCAAGTGAATTTTATTAGGTATTGCTCCGGAGATTGCCACAGGCGAGAGACGCTCAGTCTCCAAATTCACCATCGCCCGCATGTCGTTTACCGGCAATACCATTCCTGCCACCATGCGGAACCGCGTGAAAAATACCGTACTAAGGCGATTGTCCAGTCAGATTGCAAGCAGTAATTTTGCATTGCATTTCAGAACGGATATAGCCCATGACTCATAATACACGCATTTCAATCTCATTCGGTCTTGTTCTGGCCATGGCTGCCGCCCTGGCCCTTTCTTTCGTTTGCCCGGTTGCTTCGGCAGCGGACGCTCCTCCACGCCACGCATCGGGCAAATCGAAAAATCCCAGGAAAGCCATGGTTTCGGGAAAAGTCCTGTCTTCAGAAGGGGAGACTCTCGATTTCGTCAATGTCTATCTGAAAGGCACTGACATAGCCACATTAACTGATGAAAAGGGAATCTTCCGTCTCTACGCGCCTGAAGGGAAATACACCATTGTCATCTCTTCCGTCGGATTCGATAAACAGGAGAAACCTATAACCATAAAGAAAGGCGAGTGCTCCAATCTGACCATAAAACTACGTCCTGCCGGAGAACTCGGCGAGGTGATCGTGGCGGGAAGCACTGTTAGCAAACTGAAAAACTCGGCTTTCAACGCCATCGGCATCGACACAAGAGAACTTGTCAATACAACCAAGTCACTGACCGACGCTTTGCAGAAAGCTCCCGGAATGAAAATCCGCGAGAGCGGAGGCGTAGGTTCGGAGACCGCTCTCCCGATGGACGGTTTTACCGACAAGCACATCAAGGTATTCATCGACGGCGTCCCTCAGGAAGGAGGCAGCAATTCGATGAGTCTCAGCAATATTCCCGTAAACTTCGCCGATCGCATCGAGGTCTATCGCGGAGTCGTGCCTATCGGCTTCGGTGCCGACGCCATCGGCGGCGTCATCAATATCGTCACCAGCAAGAGAAAACGAGCCTGGCTTCTCGACGCGTCCTACAGCTTCGGGTCATTCAACACCCACCGTGGATATGTGAATTTCGGCCAGACACTTTCCAACGGCTTCAAGTATGAAGTCAACGCATTTGTCAACTATTCAGACAACAACTACTGGATCGACACCCCGGTCGAGAACCTCGAGGAAAATATGTGAAGCGCAATCTCGCGGTCGACGGTCTTGACGTGACTTTCAACGCCGCCTACAATCACGACATAACCAATAATGTCGACACGGCTGCATGGCATTACAACTGGTTCGGCGATCGCGTGCCCGACGGCAACGGCGAGCAGTCTTATCAGCTCTCGCGTGCCAATAACAACAACTGGAGCGCCAACCTCACCGGTCTCTACCGACTCGGTCAGAAGCACCTGTTCACCATCAACGACGTATTCAACACATTCAACCGACACAACGAGGATCTGCTCAACGGATCGGAAGATGAATTCTCAAAGGTGACTTCGAAAAACGTATTCGGAGCCTCTTATCGCTTCATGCCGGTCGAACAGGTCAACTTCTCGGTGTTCGGAAAGGAATATTACCAGTATGTATCGGGAGCGCAGGCCACCGACGCCAACGCCACTTCTTACAACCGCGTGCACCGGCAGGACAACTATCTCGGCTACGGAGCCGCCGCCAAATGGTTCATGCCGATGGGGTTCCAGTTGAAAGCATCGTTCAAGAAGGCATACAGACTCCCGACAGTCGACGAGATGTTCGGTGACGAAGACATGGAGGAGGGCGACATCTCACTCAAGCCGGAATCAAGTTCATAACCTCAACCTCTGCTGGAACAAGTCGTTCGGTCTGCATTCGGTATATGCCGAGACCGGATATATCTTCCGCGACACCCGCGATTACATCAAACGCAACCTCCAGGCGATCAGCGGCGGTCTTTTCAACGCCACTTACGTCAACTACGGCAAGGTGATGACCAACGGATTCTCTCTGTCGGCCAGCTATAATTTCTCGACATGGTTCAGCCTCGGCGGCAACTTCACAAGGATGAATATGGTCTACAACATGAAGACCGGCATGAATGACGCCTCATGGCGTCTCTTACGCTATAATTGCACCGATTTTCTTGCATTAATCGCGACTGTTGAGTAAATTTGTAAACGGTAATCACTCTTGATTCTCAAGACCACGCCGACAGTGACGGATTCCGCCGCTGACTGACACCGCATAACCCGACTTCCGATGAAAATTATCAATTCTCAGGGAATACAACAGATAGATAACGCGACCTGCGAGTCGCAACAGATCAGTTCTATCGAACTGATGGAACGCGCCGCCACTCTTGTCAGCTGCGAGATCATATCGCGCTTTCTTCCGAGCCAGCGCATTGTCGTGATCGCCGGCCCGGGCAACAACGGCGGAGATGCCCTCGCCGTAGCCAGGATGCTCATCGAACAGGGCTACCGGCGTATAGAGATATTTCTGTTCAACGTGACAGGCAAGCTATCGCACGACTGCAATGAGGAGTGCAAACGCCTCATGACAATGGAAGGCGTTGACTTCACAGAGGTTACCCACGCGTTCAATCCTCCTTTCATAGGCAAGAATGATGTCGTGATCGACGGCCTCTTCGGCTCCGGACTCAACCAGCCTATGCAGGGAGGATTCGTGGCCGTGGCAAGATATATCAATGAATCGGGGGCTTACGTGGTGTCGATCGATATTCCCTCCGGGCTTTATGGCGACACTTCGCTGATGGGAAACTGGGAGACTTCTGGCAGTGTCAACCCGCGCGACGTAGTGCACGCCGACCTCACTCTTGCATTCCAGCTTCCGAGGCTCGCATTCTTTTTCGCCGAGAGCCAGAGTGTGCTCGGCGAGTGGAAACTCCTCGACATAGACCTCGATCAGGAGAAGATCAGGGATACCCCGACAAACTTCTTTGTGATCGATGCCAAAAACATCGCGCCGCTGCTGCGCCCGAGACTCCCTTTCACCGGAAAACGCGATTACGGATCGGCGTTGCTCTTCGCCGGCTCGACAGGCATGATGGGTGCGGCGGTAATGGCGGCACGCGCCACTCTCAAAAGCGGCGCAGGGCTGGTGACGGTGCATGGCGCGCGCGGCGGCCTCGGAATACTTCAGACCGCCGTGCCCGAAGCAATGTTCGAGCCTGACCGCAACGAACACTTCATCACCGAGATGAAGATCCACCACAACCATCAGGCTGTGGCGGCCGGACCCGGCATAGGAACTCAGGAACCCACGGCCAACGCCCTGCAGCAGCTCCTGCAGAACTGCACCGCCCCGCTGCTCCTCGACGCCGACGCGCTAAACTGCATAGCTCAGCGACCTGCGATGCTCTCGCTTATCCCTCCGAAAACCATCATCACCCCGCACATCGGCGAGTTCGACCGTCTCTTCGGCGAGCAGAAGACTTCGGAAGAAAGGTTGCGGACAGCCATAGAGATGTCGCGCCAGTACAATATCATAATCGTGCTCAAAGGACATCACACCGCCGTGGTGCGCCCTACCGGACGCGTCTATTTCAACATGACCGGAAACCCGGGAATGGCTACTGCAGGTGCCGGAGATGTTCTCACCGGAGTGATAACGGCTTTTCTCGCCCAGGGCTATAATCCGGAATACGCAGCGGCAATCGGGGTCTACGTCCACGGACTCGCAGGCGATCTCGCCGCCGCCGAGACCGGAGAGTTCGGTCTTACGGCCTCCGACATAGCCGCATACACCGGAAAGGCTATAAGCCAGATTCTTTCTTCACGCAAATAATGACCGATATGAAAGCTATATCCTGTTTCTTCATCGCCGCCGCAGCCATCGCATGCTGCCTCCCGGCCAGATCCCAGCAGACCCGCCTGCTGACCGCTGACAAACACAACGAGTACGGGCTCGCATACTCGCTTCCGGTGACTTCGGTGAGATTCGAGATCACCGCGAGGCAGACCGTAAGCCACGCAGGTCCGTATTACCAGTACGCGCAGAAATATATCGGCACTGACCGGGTGGTGAAAGAAGACTCCGAGAAATGGGAGATCATTTCGGTCAAGGCTGTTCCGTTCGGATCTGCCGACAACGACAACCGCTATCTGATGCAGCTCAAGCCGGGTGCGGTTACGTCGGTCTGCGTGGCCGATGACGGAATGCTGCTTTCGATCAACAGGGAATCGCCCGCACCCGAATCGTTCACCCCCGCTGCCGACACCGAGGAGCGGGCCGACGCCGGCGTGCGCGCTTACCTGCAGTATGTCAACGAGGATTTCCTCGCCTCGAAGTCCTCTGCCAAACAGGCCCAGATGCTCTCTGAGAGTCTGATGGAGATCCGCGACGCGAGAATATCGCTCACCAGAGGCACAGCCGAGACCATGCCTACCGACGGGCGTCAGCTCGAACTGATGCTCGCTTCTCTCGCCCATCAGGAGGCGGCCATGACGGCGGCTTTCAAGGGAACGACAGAATCGCGTACCGTCACCCGCTCTTTTGCTTTCACACCGGCGGAAAGCGGCAGATCCGTGCTTTTCCGCATGTCGGATTTCGCGGGATTCGTGGCAGCCGACGACTATTCGGGTGATCCGGTCTACGTCGACGTCCGCGTCACACGCGAACCGGAGATTCCTGTCGACGCCAAGGGAGAGGAGAAGAAACTTCCGAAAGACGCGGTGATGTACTGCATACCCGGTGCCGCAGAGGTGTCGCTCTCGCTTGACGGCGAGAAACTCTGGAGCGACGAGGTGGAGTGCGCGCAGTTCGGAGTGCGTTTCGGTCTGCAGCCCACCCTTTTCAGCGACAAGAAATCGCGCTCGTTCGCCACATTCAATCCTGTCAACGGCGCACTTGTGCAAATCGGCGAGATCAATGCAGACTGACAGACTTACGCTCTCGCAGTTCCAGCAGCTCGTCACCAACGCCATCAACAAGGAGTTCGGGCTGAAAAACGTATGGGTGCAGGCCGAGTTCTCCGACCTCCGCGTGGCGGGCGGACACTGCTATATGGAACTTGTCGAGAAGGATGCGTCAGGCACAACCCGCGCCAAGATCAGGGCCATGATATGGAGCGGCACGCTTGCCGCACTGCGCCGGAAGTTCTTTGACGCCACCGGCCGCGACATCGCTTCGGGCATGAAGGTGCTCGTGCGCGGTTCGGCATCGCATCACAGCATATACGGCCTGTCGTTCACCATATCCGATATAGATCCTACCTACACGCTCGGCGACATGGAGCGGGTGCGCCGCGAGATTCTTGAACGCCTCACGCACGAGGGCGTCATCGGCCGCAACCGTCAGTTGCCGCTCTCCCCCGCCCTGCAGCGGATAGCCGTCATATCGGCAGAAGGGGCCGCCGGATATGGAGACTTCATCAATCAGCTTGCATACAATCCCGACGGGTTTGCCATATACACAATGCTCTTCCCCGCAGTGATGCAGGGCGAACGAACCGCACCGACAGTCATGGCGGCTCTCGACCGCGTCGAGATGACCCGCGACATGTGGGACGCCGTGGCGATCGTCCGTGGCGGCGGATCGACTACCGATCTCAACGGTTTCGACAATTACGAACTCGCACGCCGCGTGGCTCTGTTTCCGATCCCTGTCATTGTCGGCATCGGCCATGAGCGCGACCGCACGGTGCTCGACGAGATCGCATGCGTGCGGTGCAAGACACCGACTGCCGTGGCCGCTTTCATAATCGACTCGATGCGCGGAGCATGGGAGGATCTGACCGATCACATGAACCGTATCATCGCATATGGCAACAACGCATTGAGAGGAGAACATCTCTGGCTCACAAATCTGAGCCAGAAGATTCCGGCATTGGCACGAAACTTTATCCTTCAGGAAAAGATGAAACTCGCCGGACTGTCGCAGTCGGTGCCGTCGCTTGTTCAGGGACGCGTCATGCGCCAGCGCCTCGCGCTCGGGGAGTATGCCTCCCGACTCGGGAGCAATGTCGCCGGACGAATCGCCGCTGCCAGAGGCAGTCTTGACCGTGCCGCCCTGCGGGTGGAGAACAGTGCCGCCGCCATCACCCGCAACGAGACACAGCGGCTGCGCCGTCTTGATGACATGCTGCGGCTTCTGAGTCCTGACAACACTCTGCGCCGGGGTTACAGCATCACCCGGGTCGACGGTCATGCCGTCACGGATCCTGCCGGTGTGCCTCCCGGCTCGGTGATAGAGACAACTCTCGCCGGCGGAAAAATAGTTTCTGTCAGCAGACCCGATATTGATAATAAATCTGAAAACATATGACCAATCAGACAGACAAGACTCCCGGATCATACAAGGAGGCTATTTCAGAAATTGAGGAGATACTCCTCAAAATGGAGGCTAACCAGTGCGACATCGACTCGCTTGCCGCCTACACGGCCCGCGCACTTGAGCTCCTTAAATTCTGCAAGGAACGCCTCTTCAAGACCGACAAGGAAGTCGAGAAATGCCTTCAGGCCCTTAACGACACTCTTTCCGAATGATCCGCGCGTGAGCGCAGCCTGACCTGGCTGACTACACCGGCAAATGACGAGCAAGGCCGGCGACACGATGTCGCCGGCCTTGCCGTATCTATTATTTTCTGTCTGGCGTGGATTACTCTGCCTTGCCGTCGCTGCCGAGCACAGCCACGATCTTGTGCTTGTAGAGTTTCTCCATCTCGTCGCGAGCCGGACCGAGATATTTGCGGGGGTCGAACTCACCCGGCTTGTCGTTGAACACCTTGCGCACAGCGGCTGTCATGGCGAGACGGCTGTCTGAGTCGATGTTGATCTTGCAAACGTCCATCTTGGCTGCCTTGCGGAGCTCTTCCTCGGGAATACCGATCGCATCGGGCAGCTTGCCGCCGTTCGCGTTGATTATATCCACATATTCCTGGGGAACTGAAGATGAGCCGTGGAGCACGATGGGGAAGTCGGGAAGCTTGGCTTCTACTGCCTCAAGCACGTCGAACGCCAGGGGAGGAGGAACGAGACGGCCTGTCTTCGGGTCGCGGGTGCACTGCTCGGGAGTGAACTTGTAAGCGCCGTGCGATGTGCCGATCGAGATGGCGAGACTGTCGCAGCCGGTCTTGGTCACGAAGTCGATCACCTCCTCAGGATCGGTGTATGTGTGGTGGTCGGACGACACCTCGTCCTCGACACCTGCGAGCACGCCGAGCTCACCCTCGACTGTCACATCATATTTGTGAGCATAATCGCAAACCTGCTTTGTGAGAGCCACGTTCTCCTCGTAGGGGAGGTGGCTGCCGTCTATCATCACCGACGAAAAACCATTGTCGATGCAGTCCTTGCAGAGCTCGAACGAGTCACCGTGGTCAAGGTGAAGCACGATCTGGGGCTTCTCCCAGCCGAGAGATTTAGCATACTCCACAGCACCCTGTGCCATGTAGCGGAGAAGGATGGGATTGGCGTAGTTGCGCGCACCCTTCGAAACCTGGAGAATAACGGGCGACTTGGTGTCGGACGCTGCCTTGATGATGGCCTGAAGCTGCTCCATGTTGTTGAAGTTGAACGCAGGGATGGCGTAGCCGCCATGAACTGCCTTTGCGAACATCTCTTTAGTGTTCACAAGACCTAAGTTTTTATAATCTACCATGTTCTTAATAAATTATGGGTATTTCTTTTACAAGTCTAACCGGAAAATGCTGTCGCCCTGATATTTATGACTTTCATCGGCTTCACGCCGGCATCCTGGCCGTCATCGGGACAATCAGATTCTCAAAAATTTATGCAAATATAGAAAATTTTCCGCAATCACACAAGCGAACAGCCGTTAATCACTCTTAAGAAAACGCAGTCGCTTGCTATTTCCAGAAGTAGTATGCGCCGCGCCCTCCTGCTGCGGTATATATGTAGATCAGGCGCAGCATTATTCTTTCACGCAGGGAGAGTCCTTTGCGACGGAGTGCCTCTGCGAGCAGACGGCGAGCCCCTTCACGGTCTCCCTCCCGGCGATAATGCGCGGCAAGGATGACACGCCGGTAGTCGAGCATGGACTCCATGAGCTGTTTCTGCGGATGCCCGGCGATCCGGCTGTCGACCATAGCGATGGTCTTCTCCCACTCCCCTCTCCTGTCGCGGAAGCGGCGCCCGGTGATGGAATCGGCCTGCGCGTGTATCCGCACAAGCACTTCAGGCACGGCGACGCTATGCGGCGAGGCGAGGGCAATGCGCACGCCGAGTTCCCAGTCGTTCCATACCGCCGCCCGTTCCTCCCACCCTCCAATGCTCCTGATGAAGTCGGCCCGGGCCATATAGACCTGTGTGGCAAGCATGGAGTTGTAGAACTGACGCCGGAGAAGACTGTCGGTGTGGAAAGGCTTCAGCGACCGTCTGCCGTCAAGGCCTACAAGTTCCGCCTTCCAGTAGACTATGTCGGCATCCCCGACTCGGGCCATGGCCCGCTCTACGAGGCCGGGCATCATCTCGTCGTCGGAGTCGAAGAATATTACATATCTGCCTGTCACGGCCTCAAGACCACGGTTGCGGGCGGCAGAAGCTCCCGGGCGGGTCTCCTGAAGTTGTGTGACACGAAGACCGGTATCGGAGGCCCTGGCCCCCGCCCATTCGCTTACTTTACGCACTGACGCGTCGGCAGAGTTGTTGTCTACCACTATGAGGTGCAGCGGACGCCATGTCTGGGCCGCCACACTGTCGAGCGTGCGGCCGACGAGCGTTTCTCTGTCGCGCACCGGAATGACTATGCTGACTTCCTCTCTCTCCATGTCGGTGCTCAGTATGTGCCGAACCTGAATATGATGGTCCTGCGGTATTCCTCTCCGGGCCTCAGGGTCTGCGACGGAAACTCCGATCGGTTGGGCGCGTCGGGAAATCCCTGCATCTCGATCGCCACTCCATCGTAATCATCGAAGTTCCTGACCTTTCTGCGGGGGGAGTCACTGAGCCAGTTGGCGGTGTAGACCTGCACTCCGGGCTGGTCGGAGTCTACGGTCAGCGTGCGTCCGCTGCATTTGTCGCGGAGTTCGACGGCATTGCGGCTCATCAGTCCCTCTCGCCATCCGTCTATGGCCCAACAGTTGTCATAACCTTTGCCGAAGACCACGGCGGGAAAATCCTCATGCAGATCCTTCCCGAGTGTCTTGAATGCCATAAAGTCCATGGGAGTGCCCCCGACATCGGAGAGTTCGCCTGTCGGCACAAGCGATTCATCTGTCACAAGCCATCGCGACGCTTTCAGACGCAACTCGTGCGCGAGCACGCTTCCGGAGTCGGCGCCACGCAGGTTCCAATAGGCGTGATTGGTCATGTTGACCACTGTCTCGGCGTCGGTCTCCGCGTGAAACTCAAGCGAGAGCGTGTTGTCGTCGCTCCACCGGTAGATAGCCTTCACGCGCAGGTTGCCGGGATAATTCTCCTCGCCGTCGGCTGAAAGGTATGTGAATTCTACTCCTCCTTCGGTCTCGGCGCAATCCCATATGCGGTTGTGGAAACCTGTCGGGCCTCCGTGAAGATGGTTCGGACCGCAATTGACGGCAAGCCTGTAGCGGCGTCCGGCCACAGTCAGGTCGCCGCCGGCGATGCGGTTGGCATAGCGCCCCGGGCATTTGCCGAGGCAGGGGCCGTCGCCCACGTAATCGGCCGGATCATCATAGGCAAGGGCCACGTTGGCGATCTCGCCGAGACGGTCGGGAACTCCGACGCCGATGATGCCGGCGCCGAGCGACGAAACCTCCACCCACGCCCCTGAGGTGTTCTCGATCCTGAATACGGTTATGTCGCCTGCCGGCGAGGGTGACAGTCTGCGTGTTGTTTTCACTTTTTTTGACAGTTTGTTTTCAATAGCTTGTTTAGAGCCTGTTTAATAATAAATGTTACCTAAAAAAGCCGCGGCCGTTTCAAGGCCGCGGCTTCATGATATGGTCATGATACGGTTTATTCTCCGTATTTCGCGAAATCGGCGTTGAGCATGTCGCCTGTCTCCATGAATGCCTCGTGGAGGGCGAATGCCGCCGGGAGATGATGCGGAGTGTGTCCGCCGCCGTTCTTCTCCGCGAGCTTGAGGTAGTCCCACATGAGTTCTTTGTACATCGGATGCACGCAGTTCTCGATGATGGTCTCGGCGCGCTGACGGGGATCCTTGCCGCGGAGGTCGGCCACGCCCTGCTCTGTGGCGAGAATCTTGACAGAGTGCTCGCTGTGGTCGAGGTGCGACACCATCGGCACGAATGTCGATATCTTGCCTCCCTTCTGGATAGAGGGGCAGGAGAAGATCGACAGGTATGCGTTTCGGCTGAAGTCGGCCGATCCTCCGATGCCGTTCATCATCTTTGTGCCAAGCACATGTGTAGAGTTGACATTACCGAAGATGTCGGCCTCGAGTGCGGTGTTCATCGCGATCAGACCGAGTCGGCGCACGATCTCCGGATGATTGGAGATCTCGCCCGGACGCATCACGACTTTGTCACGGAAGAAGTCGATGTTCTCCATGAAGCGCAGCATCGCGTCGTCGCTGAATGTCAGGGCGCATGTCGAGGCAAACTTGCATTTTCCTTCCTCCATGAGCTTCATCACGGCATCCTGGATAACCTCAGTATACATCTCGAATCTCGGGATCTCCGGATTCTCACCCAGACCGTAAAGCACTGCGTTGGCCACATTGCCCACGCCCGACTGGATAGGCAGGAATTCTTTGGGAATCTTGCCGTTGCGAAGCTCGGAAGCGAGAAATTCACATATATTCTGGCCGATCTTAGAGGTCAGCTCGTCGGGAGCGGTGAAGGGAGCGATGCTCTCTGAAGCGTTCGACGGCACGACACCGATGATCTTTTTCGGATCGATCTTCAGGATCGGCGAGCCGATGCGGTCGCTCGGCTTATAGATGGGGATCTCGCGGCGATTGGGAGGATCAAGCGGTATGTAGTTGTCGTGGAATCCGCGGAACGAGTTGTGATAGTAGCTGCTATACTCGATGATGACCTTCTTTGCCAGTTGCGCCACTGTGGGAGCCATGCCGAGGCCGGCGCCGAGAATAATCTCGCCGTTCGGACTCATCTCGGTAGCCTCGATAATGGCCACATCGATGTCACCGTAAAATCCGTAACGCAGATCCTGCGACAGGTGGCTCAGATGGATGTCGGAGTAGTGGATGCCGTCGCCGTTGACAAGCTTGCGGCAGTCTTTGTGACTCTGATAAGGCACGCGGATGCCGATGGCTTCGGCTCGCGAGAGCTCGCCGTCTACATGATCGTTGGTCGAGGCTCCGGTGTAGAGATTCACTTTGAAAGGTTCGCCTTTTTCATGGAGGGCCTTTGCCTTCTCGGCCAAGGCCACCGTTACGACTTTTGGCGTTCCCGAGGCCGTAAAGCCGGACATGCCGACATTATCGCCGTTTTTTATCACACTGGCGGCCTCTTCTGCTGAAATAAATGGAATGCTCATTTGTAACGTTTAGATTTAAATGGTAATTTTGCACAAATTTAATAATTTTATGCAATACCAACTAACGATGGAACCATTTTTTTTGCCGGAAAACGAAAAAAAGTGCACATTACAAAAAAAAGTGCGCATCGAGACCTATGGCTGCCAGATGAACGTGGCTGATTCTGAGGTCGTAGCCGCCATGATGGCTCTCGCGGGGTATGAACCCACGGAATCCGACAGCGAGGCGGCAGCCGTGCTTCTGAACACGTGTTCTATCCGCGACAACGCCGAACAGAAGATATATTCCCGCCTTGCATACTGGAATGCCTTGAGACGCAAGTCGGGTAGAAATGTAATAATCGGTGTCATCGGCTGCATGGCCGAACGCCTGAAGAACGAACTGATCGAGCGTCACGGCGTAGATCTCGTGGCCGGTCCGGATGCCTATCTCGACCTGCCGGCTCTTGTGGCGGCGGCTGAGGCCGGCCAGCCGGCCATCAACATCGACCTTTCGCTCTCGGAGACATACCGCGATGTCGTGCCAAGAAGACTTGGCGGTGCCGGTGCCGTAGGCGGATTCATTTCCATAATGAGAGGGTGCAACAATTTCTGTTCCTACTGCATCGTGCCTTACACCCGCGGACGCGAACGCTCGCGCGAGCCGCAGAGCATCCTGCGCGAGCTTGCCGACCTGAGGAAGCGCGGATTCTGTGAGGCGACGCTGCTGGGGCAGAATGTCAACAGCTATTCTTACACCGACGCCCAATCGGGCGTTACAGTCGGATTCCCCGATCTTCTCTGCATGGTGGCTGAGGCTGCCCCCGACATGCGGATCCGGTTCACCACATCCCATCCGAAGGATATGAGCGACAGGACTCTTGAGGTCATTGCCGCACATCCCAACCTTGCTCGCCACATTCATCTGCCGGTGCAGAGCGGATCGAATTCGGTGCTCAGAAACATGAACCGCCGTTACACTCGCGAATGGTATCTCGACCGCGTGGCGGCAATCAGACGCATCATCCCCGACGCCGGCCTGTCGACCGACATGTTCACCGGCTTCTATAACGAGTCGGAAGAGGATTTCGCGCAGACTCTATCGCTGATGCGTGAGGCGGCGTTCGACTCGGCTTTCATGTTCAAGTATTCGGAGCGCCCCGGCACGCTCGCATCGCGCGAGATGAAAGACAATGTGCCCGAGGAGGTGAAGATCGAGCGTCTCAACCGCATGATCGCGCTTCAGAACGAGCTTTCGCTCGAAAGCAACCGCCGCGACATCGGCCGAGAGTTCGAGGTGCTGGTCGAGGGGCCTTCGAAACGAAACCCGGAGGAATTCTGCGGACGCACGTCGCAGAACAAGTTTGTGGTCTTCCCGAAGGGTTCTGTCAAGACCGGCGACTTTGTCCGTGTCCGCATTACCGACGCGTCGTCGGCCACACTGCTCGGCGAACTGATCTGACACCGACAGGCTCACTCGGGCAGATTCTCGAGCCAGTCTGATTCCGACAGGACACCATCATCCTGACGACGTTTCCGTAACGGCACGGATTTTGTCTCACCGGCAGAACCGGCGCCCATATCTATCACCGCTATCTCATCGGCTTCCGGATCGCTTTCTCCGGAAGCCTTTTTCATATCTCTTATCACACCCTGAAGTCTGCTTATACGCGTCTCGTAGCGGCGCTTCATGTCTTCGGCACGCCGCAATACCGCATCGAATTCACGTATCTGCTGCTCGGTGTCCTTGCGGTCTTCAAGTTCTGCACGCAGTCTGTCGGCGGCGGCGAGCGCGGCGGCGAGTTCGGTGCTCAGCGTGTCGCGCCGCGAGGCAAGTTCCGAATTGATAAGGGCGGCTGCCGCATTGTCTGCCTCAAGGCGCGACGTCTGCTCGCGCGCGGCGGCAAGGGCCCCGGCCGTGGCGGCGGCTTCGGCACGCAATGCTGTGCTTTCTTCGCAGGCGGCGGCAAGAGCCTCTTCCTGCGCCTCCATGACGCGTCGGGTCACCTGAGGATGCAACCATATTTTCCATGCGGAGAACGCCACTGTTATTTTCCAGGTTTGAACACCACACCCTTTGACTTGCGTCCGTTGACGGCTATGGTCAGGGGCTGGCTGAAGCATATTATTTTCAGATATCGGGTCTCTCTTTGCGGCGGTAGCGAAGCGATATAGTCATGGTCGATGTGACCGTTGCCTCCTTTGGGGTCGATCGTGAAGTATCCTGTACCGAATGATGTGAGATTCTGGAAGAAGTGCGTGCCCTGCGAAGGTTCGATGCGGAATCCGGGCAACGCGCATTCGGCTATTACTCTCGCACCGGATATCTGCGCCCAGCGCACCGGTATGCCGAGCGACGGGTCGGACGTGCCCCACCTTCCGGGGCCGATCAGGACATAAGGCTCTCCGGCGCGGCTAAGTTCCTCGTTGACCACACCGACTTCTTCTGCCATGTCGCGGGTGCGGAGGGAGTCGAACGCCTCCGGCTTTACATACACGACATACCTGACACCGTCCATCATGCCGTGTCCGAGCGCGGCGTCCGAACGCATCAGCACCTCTTCGTCAGAAACTTCCGTGATCGAGTCGTCGAGCATCTCTTTCTGGTCGACTATAGGCCGGATCTGAAGCCAGTAGACCGTGCCCTTGCAACCCTCGGAGTCGGGCCGGGGGTATATGTTGCCGGCAAATTCGATCTCGACGGGGCGCCCCATCTCGTATTGTCCGGTGCGGAGCATGAAGTCTGTGATCCGGGCGAGCGGGAACACGCCATGCCTGAGGATGTTGGCGAATGTCACCACCTTTCGCCCAGGGCCGGTCTCGTTGTCTCGGATCACCCTGTCGTTGACGTCGAATGTCGACACAAGATATCTCAGTGCTCCGGTCCGGAAGGCGTCGGCCACCGGCACACGACTGATGTTGAATGTGTCTTCGGGCTGGAGCGCGCAATGCCGCTGGTCTGTGCCGAGCGGAAGGGCGTTGAGTGTGGTCTGGGTGTCGCGCAGCGCAAGCTCGAGTGTCGAGGTCTGGAGCACTTTGTCGGGATGGGCCGGTGAGAATCTGAGTGCTTTTCCGCCGTCTACTATATATGACCCGAGTCCGGCCGCCACCTCCACTACTCCCTCTTCGCTTCTTTCGTCGCCGACGGGATAGTAGTTGAGCGACCGCCCCACTCCCGAGAAATTCGGATAGTAGAATCCGCCGTGGTCTGAGCCGGCCACTTCCTGAAGTATGACCGCCATCTTCTCCTGGTCGATGACATTGCTCGTGGCGTTCATGTATGCCTTGGAGTCTTTGTAGAAGACCGAGGCGTAGACGGCCTTGACTGCGTCGCAGAGCATGTTGACGCGGGCTTCGGCGTCGTCGCCATACGGCACCATGTAGGTGCTGTAGATGCCGGCGAAGGGCTGGTAGTGGGAGTCTTCGATCAGCGATGAGCTGCGCACCGCAATCGGACGCCTCACCACGTCGAAGAAAGCCTGAAGATCGGAGCGCACGTCGGCGGGGAACTCGGCCTCAAGGAAATGACGCAGTATCTCTGCATCGGGGGCATCGGAAAGGGCGACGCCGTAAAGGTCGTTGCGGTCCATGAAGTCGTCGAAGATGTCGGTGCAGACCACAAGCGTGTGGGGAATCGTGATCTGGACTCCGTCGAAGTTTTCGCACACCGGATTGCGCTTTATTATCTGGTCGATAAATGCCAGTCCGCGTCCTTTGCCTCCCATCGAGCCTTTGCCTATGCGGGCAAAGTTGCTGTAGTCGTCGTAGAGCTCCTTGTGGAAGTCGGCCACCACGCCGCGGTTTTTCATGCGTCGGTAACGGACTATGCATTCAAACACGAGACGTCGCACTTTCGGCGCGTCTTCTATGTCGATAAACTCGAAGTCGCGCAGACAGTCTGCTATCGGGAAGAGCGCACGCGAATATAGCCAGCGGCTTATGCAGTTTGTGCTGCAGTAATAGTGCAGCAGATCGTCTGGGATCTCGAATATCTTGTGCTGAAGATCCTTCAGGCTCGTTATGCGCATAAGCTCGCGGCCGTTGCCCGGATATTTGACGATGAAGTCTCCGAATCCGAACATGTAGGATACGGCTTTGCGCAGGTCGATCGGAAGGGTCTTTGAGTTCTTGTCGATAAACACATAGCCTGCCGCTTCCGCACGGGCGCGGTTCTCTGTCTCGGCGCTCTCCATGATGACCGGAGCGTGGGGACGCCTCTTGTGAAGGTATTCGGCGAGCAGCATCCCGGCATCGGGATCTTTCTCTCCGTTGCGGGGGAAGCGCCCGTCGGTGACGAGTCCCATTATGTTGTCGCCATACCGGTCTATGAGCGCGGCGGCTTCCTCGTAGTCGCGGGCCACGAGCACCTTGCACCGGCCGCGCATGCGCAGCATGGCCTCATGCTTGTTGAGAGCCTCGGTCGAGAAGACCATCGACTGCTTGAGCAGGAACTTGAACAGATATGGCAGTATCGAGCTGTTGAAGCGTATCGAGTCCTCGACAAACAGTATGGCCTGGATTCCGATCACTCCGAGATCATGGTCGGCATTCATCCTGTCTTCGATGAGCTTGATGATGGCCACGATCAGATCGACATTGCCGAGCCATGAGAAGACGTAGTCTACTCCGCGGAGATCCTCGTCGGCGATGCGGCGGCGCACCTCGTTGCTGAAGGGTGTAAGAACGACAAAAGGCACGTCAGGATAGAGCTCGTCCATCCTGACCGCCTCGGTGAATGTCTCGCTGATGTCCACGCCGGGCATCGCGATGATAAGATCATAGTGCCGGACCTCAAGCTCGGCATATGCCTCGCTGTAGTTGGCCACTTTCGTGAAACGCGGCGCCGAGGTGAGGTTGAGGGCGACATACTCGTTGTAGACCTGCTCCTCCACGCGGCCGTCTTCTTCAAGTATGAAGGCGTCGTAGGGAGTCGCGATCAGCAGGATATTGAAGATCCGCTTCTGCATCAGGTCCTGAAACGCCGTGTCTTTGAGATACAGGCGGCTCAGCATTGTGTCGTTGACGTTCTTCATGTCGCTTCCATGTCTGATGTCGGCTCCGCAGCCTGCGGCGCACATGTATTGTCTGTCAGCCGCGACCCACTTTACCCTCCTCTTTCATCTTCGCGAGGAAGGCGTCGAGAGCCCCGGTCATCGACTTGTGCTCTGCTGACGGAGCGGCGATATCGACTCGTAGATCGGCGTCTTCGATGGCTTTTACCGCTGTCGGGCCGAACGCGCCGAGGTAGATGTGCTCTTTGTCCTGCTTGAAATCGGGGAAGTTCTTCTTGAGCGACTGGATACCGGCCGGACTGAAGAAGAGAAGTACGTCGTAATCGAGATTCTCTCCGGGCTGGAAGTCGTTGCTGACGGTGCGGAACATGACTGCTTTTGTCACATCGAGATGATGCGCGTCAAGAATGGAAAGATCCTCTTTGTGCACGTCCGAAACCGGGAAAAGCAGTTTCTCCTTATTGTTCTTGTCAAGGGCGGCGAGCAGTGTGCTGTCGTTGAGTTTGCCTGTGGCGCCGAACGATATCTTGCGCTTGCGGTAGACTATGTATTTCTGCAGATAGAGTGCTATCGACTCTGTAGTGCAGAAGTAGCGCATCGTGTCGGGAATCTTGACTCTTGTCTCTTCGCAGAGACGGAAGAAATTGTCGATTGCCGCACGCGACGTGAAGATGACTCCCGTGAAATCTGCCAGATTCACCTTTTGCTGACGAAACTCCCTGGCGGTCAGCCCTTCGGTCTTGATAAAGGGACGGAACACCATCTCGACTTCATATTTTTTAGCTATATCATAATAAGGAGACTTATCTCCTGACGGTTTGGGCTGAGAAACAAGTATCTTCTTGATTTTCATTTATTTCCTATATTAAAGCTTTATCTCTGTCCTACATCCACCTGATGCATGCCGACCACGCGGCCAGATAGGTCAGTATCAACGGTACGATTTCTAAACTGCAAAGGTAGTACAAAAAAAGCAACCACGACGAAATTTGAGTGAAAAAAATGCGGAATCCCTTGTAAAGAAAGACAATTTTCCCGAAAATGAATACCGCTCCAGCTATTATGAGCAGTGTTCCGTCCCATGCCGGATATGACAGGATCAGCAAAACCAGCGGAAAGAGAAGAAATGTCTCGAGTCCGTAGGCCGCCGCTGCGCCTTTTACCCACATCTGAGTCTGACGTCTGTCGGCGAATACATTGCCTATCACCCAGTATGCCATTGTCATCAGCGCAAGATATATGGCCGCGACGCCCGAGCATATGGCGATTCCGACCGCCGGACTGTCGGGTAGCGCCGCGCTGTTCTGAACAAGCGTTCCGGCGGTAAGCGTCAGGGTTTTCCACAGCAGGACTCCCGCACAGGCTACCCACATTATGTTGAGCAACACAAGGAGCGATGTCTCACGCACCGTGTCATCGAATGCGTTCGGACGGATGCGGGTGCTTGTCAGGTCGCTCATCAGGGCTTTCATATAGCGCGAATTTCCCTTGAACTTTATGGCCACTATGCAGAAAAGCAGCGCGAGCGCAAGATATACCCACGACATCAGACTCCAGTGTATGTGGGGCAGGTGTGTCTCTTTGCCGAGAAACTCACTTGCAGGATTGACAAGTATTATACCCTCTTTCTTCTCGCCCGGAAGCTCCCCGGCTGTCCTGACGCTGTCGGTCGCGATGCTGTCTGCGGCATTGGCGGCTACTGCATGCCCGGCCGCCCCGGTCACCGCATCATCGCCGGTATAAGGGTACGCAAGAAGCCTCGGAACTCCTTTGAACGACTTGACAGCTGCCTTGCGGACAGGCGTCTGCGCCTTCACGGTTTTTCCGGCTACGGAGTTCTCTCCGGCCACCGGCTCCTGCACTGTGACCGGCACAACTATATCGTTTTCTGTCTGCCAGACTGTCGTGGTCCTTATCGAATCCTGCATATCCACACCCGTTTGTTTTGCCTTTTTGTCGGAATTCCGATATGTCAGGCTATTTCAGCCATCCGGCCTTCCGGTACCATCTGATACTTCTCTCAATGCCCTCTTCGAGCGTGACCCCGGCGGTGAAACCGAAATCCCGCCGAGCCTTCTCTGTCGAACAGTTCCAGTTCCTGCGCCTGAGTATCCGGAATTTGTCGCGGTTCAGCGTCGATGGTTTCATCCTGAGAGCCCCTATCTTCTCGGCTACGGCACACACCGCTCCGACTGCCCATAGCGGCAGCCTTACGGGCATGACAAGACGACGGCCGAGTGCCGACATCACGATCCTGCGGAATTCCTTCTGGCTGTAGGCTCTCGGCTCCGAGATGTTGTAGATTTCTCCTTCCGGGGCCATTTCCGCCGCATCGAAGGCTGCCCTCGCCAGATCTGCGGCGTAGACGAATGTCAGTGTCTGCTTTCGGAACCCGACTCCGAAGTCGAAGCCTTTGCGGATCGATTCGATCATCAGGAAGTAATCGCGGTCCCAGGGTCCGTATACCCCGGTGGCACGCAGTATCACGTACGGTATTCCGGATGTGGCAAGCCACAGTTCGGCTTTAAGTTTCGACGCTCCGTAACGGGTGTCAGGCAGAGGGACAATGCTCTCGTCATAGGGAGTTCCGCCCCGCTCGTCGCGCGGCCCGAGCACCGACAGACTGCTTATGAAGACGAGTCTTTCGGGAACTTTGCCGGCCTGATGCAACGCGCCTGTGAACGCACGCAGGTAGTCGTGGTTGATACGGTTGAAATCTGCATAGCGGGTCACCTTGGTCGCGCCGAGATTGTAGATTATATAATCCCACTTCCCCTCGGGCATGGCCTCGTGCATCACTCCGGAGAGTGACGCCGGATCATCGAAATCAAACTCTATTATCTTTATGCGGCTGTCGGAAAGCCGTGTTCTCGATGTGGTGGAACGCACTCCTGCCCAGACTTCATAGCCTCTGCCGAGCGCTTCCTCAATCAGATAACCGCCGACAAAGCCTCCGGCCCCGACCACAAGCACGCGGCGCGACCCGGCTGAAGCACCGGCATCTGACACAACGCATGCTTCGGCTGCTGAGGTGGAATCGTGAGGTGTAATATGTTTCTCTTCGCTCATCGTTCTGTTTTATCGGTGGCGGAGCATCGGAAGCTCCCTTTGATTTTTATCTTCAGCCGGCAGGCGGAATCGATCTTGTCCTTGCCCGGCACAAGACGGAATTCATAACCCTCGGCCAGCAGCCACTCGATGCTGAGTGGCAGCGCGGTCTCGAGTTTCTCGCGGCTCTTGAGCGAGTCGTGGAAGACTATGATCGAGCCGGGACGGGCGTAGCGCCTGACATTTCTGAACACATGGTCCGCATCGACATAACGGCTGTAATCGCGTGTCACGAGGTCGTACATGACGATCCGGTAATGACGGCTCAGATACACCTTCTGTCCGAAGCGCATCCAGCCGTGGGGAGGCCGCATCAGATCGCTGTCGATATACTTCGCGGCTTCCTCGACGTCGCGTATGTAACGCCGCGCCCACTGACGTGATCCGTCAAGATGGTGCATCGTGTGGTTGCCGGCCTTGTGACCGCGGCGAAGCACCTCGGCATAGAGTTCGGGATACTTCCTGACGTTGTCGCCGACCATGAAGAAGGTAGCCTTCACTCCATAGCGGTCAAGCATGTCGAGTATCCAGGGCGTGCACTCCGGTATGGGGCCGTCATCGAATGTCAGATAAACGGTCTTGCGTCCGTCTTTCTCCCTGATCCTGAAGACCCCCCTCAGAAATGTCTTGCGGAAGAATTTCGGAGGAGACTCTATCCAGGGGCCTGCTAACTTCAAGAACGCGCGTTCGATACAGTTGGTTTTCATCAATCGCCGAAAACGTTTTACTGCGGGTGGCGCGCGCTGTATTCCTCATAGAGGCGGCGGCTGCGCTCCATATCGACTCTACCGATCTCGGGATCGGCGTCGAGCGTCTTGCTGTCTACCTCGCCTGCATACTGACGGTATGCCTCGAAATATATCGAGTCGATATACCGGTGCTCGGCCGGCTGCGCGGCATATTCCGAAGCACTCATCGAGGCGAGTTCGTTGACGGTCTTTGCCGCGTCGGCCAGTTCACTGACAAGCTGGTCTTCGGTGTAATACTGCGCGGTCGCTGTGTCTCCGCTTCCTCCGTTATAGAGCTGGTCGTAGCGCGAACGGAGATCGTCGAGTTTGTAGCCGGTGTTGGCGACTATGGCCTCCACCTTGCGGGCGTCGCCGCCATATTCCATATACATCTCCGCGAATCGATAGAACTGATATGGGATCATACGCGACTCAAGTGTCATGGGCACGTTGCCGAACCGTGTCATGATGTTGCGGTTATAGGCAAGATACTGGCTCATGCGCGCCATAGTTTTCTCAAGAAGTTCGCGCGACCGGGCAAGAAGCTTCTCGTCTCCGAGCAGTTTCCCGGCGTGTCCGTAGACCTCGGGTACGGTCAGAGCGTTCGACACGCTGAGCAGCCACGTGTTCTCCGGAAGCTTCTCCATGAGCAGATCGGCCACCCCGACTGCCTTGCGGTATTTGTCGGCGGCCGACACTGTGTCTCCGGCACTTCTCATCAGATCGCCTTCATACAGAAGCTCGGAGGCCACATCGAGCATCGATGTGCGCGTCGATATGAGCATGCGTCGTGCGGTCTCGTCGAAGTATGGAGCCTTCTTGCTGTCGGCTCCTCCCCACAGGTATTTGCGGGTCACGACGTCGTAGGCGCGGTCGGTGCGTGCCGGAAGACCCTCCTGCATTGTCGGCACGAGCTGGTGGGTCATGCCGACGCCGCGCATGTAGTCCGACAGGCCGAGGTGATATTCATCTCCTACTGTCATGCACCAGTAGATCGGTCTCGGCCACCCTTCGGCTGCATTCGTGGCGATGATGTCGAGCATCAGCAGCTCGCTCAGGCTCACATATCCCTTGCTTCTCACAGAGGGTGCCGACGCGAGGTCTATTACTATCTCGTTGACGATTTCCGATGAGTCCTGCGGGGCTACAAGTCCGCGCGCCACGACAGCCTTCTTGTCGACAGGTATGGTGACTACCGCCGACGGGAGCATCGGATAACCGTAGTCGTTGTCGCGGCCTCCGCCGCCATACACATACCGAAGGCTTGTCATCAGGTCGGCGGGCGCGCGGTCTGTGCCGGGCAGGGTCACATCCATGTTGCCGTAGGCTATGTCCTCGGGTTTTGCCGTGAAGTGGATAGGTTCTGCCGTGTATGTCTGCTTGCGCATCTGGTTGGCATACCAGTCTGACGCCAGATAACTGAGGTTGACAATCTTGACATCCGGACGCACGCCCTCCACTTCCTGCGCATACCAGAGAGGGAATGTATCGTTGTCGCCGTTGCAGAAGACTATCGCGTTCGGCTCAAGGCTCTCCAGATAGTTGATGGCGTAATCGCGGGCGGCGGTGCGGCGGCTCCGGTCATGGTCGTCCCATGTCTGGCTTACCATCTGCACCGGTATCACGAGTCCGATGACAACGGCGGTGACCGCCGCCATGTCTGACTTGCGCGTCGTGCCCATGATCCTGATCAGAAGTCGCCACAGAGCGGCGACACCCATTCCAATCCATATAGCAAACGCATAGAACGATCCTGCATATGCATAGTCTCTCTCACGGGGCTGCATCGGAGGCTGGTTAAGATAGAGCACGATCGCGATGCCGGTCATGAAGAAGAGGAAGAACACCACCCAGAACTGCTCTACGCCCCGCTTGCCGGCGAATGCCTGCCACACGAGTCCGAACAGACCGAGTATAAGGGGCAGCATATAGAACGTGTTGTGCCCGGGGTTGTTCTTGCCCAGATCGTCAGGAAGAAGAGACTGGTCGCCGAGGCGGGCGTTGTCAAGCAACGGAATGCCGGAGATCCAGTTTCCGGCGTCAAGCTCGCCTTGCTGGTTGAGAAGGTCGTTCTGACGCCCGGCGAAATTCCACATGAAGTAACGCATATACATGTGGATAAGCTGGTAGTTGAAGAAGTACGCCAGATTCTGCGAGAATGTCGGACGGTAACCTACCTTCTGGGGATAGTTCACGGTGCCGGACATCTGGTTGAAATAGGGTTCTCCGGATAAGTCGAGTTCCGGCACCTTCTCTCCAGTAGTCTCGTCGACTGCATAGATCTCATGCAGGTTTCCGGGCATGGTGTCGAGGCGCACCCAGTTCTGATAGGCAGAGCGGTGCATTCTGCTGTAGATGCGCGGGAAGAACATGTCGAGTTCCGGATTAAGCTTGATCTCGGGCTTGTAGTCACGCTTCACATAGTAGTCGCCGCCACGGGCCGCAAGTGCGGCATTTGAGGCAAGCTCGCCCTGATTGAGGAATCCATATTCCGAACGGGTCTCGGCACCTGCCACTCCCTTGGCATAAATCGCCTTGCCTGGCTCGACTACCGACGTGTAGACGGGCTGCTGCAATATGACGGGCATTCCCTCTTCGGTATACGTGACGGTGTCGGTCAGCGTTGAGACGAGTTTCTTCTGCTGCCCGGAATAAAGAGTCTCTCCATAGAGGAGCGGGGTATCGCCATATTGCTCGCGGTTAAGATACGAAGCAAGATCGAACACATTGTCGGGCGAATTCTGATTCATGGGGGTATCAGCATTCGAACGTATCAGTATGAGGGCATAGCTCGAATAGCCTACAAAGATTACGGCGATACTCCACATTATCACGTTGAGGGCGCGGAGGGGAATCCGCCTGAAGTAACCTGTGAACAGAAAAACCGCGAGTATTGCCGTCAGCACCCAGCCGAGCCACCACCCGCTTCCGAGGAAGAGCATGCCGCTGACAAGGACAGCGGCGAAAAACGATATCCTGACCATTAGCTGAGACCGCTGCGACTTGATCTCCATGATCGCCCAGATAAATATCGCGGCGGCAGTGAACGCATATGCAAGGGCACCGCTGTTGAAGTTCATGTGGAAACCGTTCACAAACATAAGCTCGAACTGCTGCGCCATCTTGATGAATCCCGGCACAAGTCCGAAAAGCACCAGCACTATTATCGCAAATGAAACGACGAGTGCAAGAAGCGACTTGACAAGATCCATGTCTTTCCACGTCCTGTAAGCGAACACAAGCACAATGGCCGGAATGCAGAGAAGGTTGAGAAGATGGACAGCGATGCTGACGCCGATTATGTAAGCAATCAGGATGAGATATCTGTCGGACGATGGATCATCAGCCCTGTTTTCCCATTTTAGAATAAGCCAGAAAACGAGTGCGGTGCAGAACGAGGAGAAAGCATAGACCTCGCCCTCGACAGCCGAGAACCAGAATGTATCACTCCAGCAATAGGCGAGCGAGCCGACAACACCCGATCCGAATATTACGAGCATCTTCGAGAGGGGAAGTTCGCTCCTACGACCGTCTCTTACAATCAAACGCCGGGTAAGGTGAGTGATGGTCCAGAACAGAAGCAGTATGGTCAATGCGCTCAATAGCCCGCTCATGGCATTAACCATAAGGGGCACGAGAGTCGCATTTGTCGCGAAGTTGGCGAAGAAACGCGCGGTCAGCATGAAGATGGGGTTGCCCGGCGGATGACCGACCTCAAGCTTGTCAGCCTGGATAATGAACTCTCCGCAATCCCAATAGGAGGCGGTAGGCTCAAGAGTGAGCCAGTAAGTGACAAGAGCGATCACAAAGACCACCCATCCGGTCACATTGTTGATGAGATTATATTTTCGAGTCAACATCACAAGGATATGATTAATTCGACAACGGCCCGTTCATGCTGAGATCAGACTCGCACAAAACGCGCATATTCATAGAATTTACAAAATTAACTAATCCATGCGAAAAATCCAACTAATAAAGTCCGATTGTCGCCTATTGACGCCGTCTGAGACGACTCTGAGACGACATCAGCGGTTATTGTGAGTAAGCGATCAAATTAAACCGACAGCAAGGGACTTTCGCACAAAACATGCACCCCTGCATTAACTGTTTTCACTGAAAGAAATCTCGGCTAAGTCAGACTGGACATGTCAGTTACAACGCATCGCGCTCCGCTTGTTCCTCTCCGCCACAGGAGGTGGCGGGGCCGGTATCGGCATCAGTACCGTCACCGGAGGGCGATGGCGCATCGTCTACGGCGTCGGCAGTATGCATCTTCTTGTATTCCGACGGCGTCATTCCTGTCACCTTGCGGAATGCGGATACAAAACTTGTGGCCGTCCGGAAACCGAGTTCCTGATGGATCGCGCGGATGGTGAAATTTCCGAAATTCTCATTGTCGAGCAGACGCCGGCAAGCCTCTCTGATCCGGAATTCGTTGAGATAGGTCTTGAATGACTTGCCGTAAGTGTCGTTTATCACTATCGAGACATATTTTGTGTTGGATCCGACTGCTTTCGAGAGTGTGGCGAGATTGAAGTCTTCCCGACAGATCATGCTGACATTTTTCATCACAAGGTTTATTTTCTCAAGCAGGACTTTCTGCTGTCCCGCTGTCATGCGGAGCTGGAGATCCGCCCGTCCGGGACTTTTCCCATGCTCATCGGTGACAGTGCCGGTTTCCCTGCTGACGCCATGCCTGTCTGTATTCTCAGATGTTGCGTCGGGCATGGAGTCCGCAGCCGTCTCCTTTTCATCCCCTGCGGATGCAGTGAGCATTTCCTCCTGACTGTCGATAAGCACTTTGTGTCTCCGGTTCTGCCTGTGCATCATCACAGCGGCGAAGACAGTGACAGCGAGCAGTATCGTCACTATGCAGATCAGAAAAAAATAATTGAAGAAGTCACCGCCGGGCGTGTCGTTCTGCCTCCGTTCGAAATCCGCAAGTCTTTTTCCTGCGGATTCAGCTACATTGTGATCGAAAGAGGAGTCGTTGATCTGGTGATATCTCTCGCGATATATGGCTGCATTCACCGTGTCGCCGATCTGTTTGTATGCGACATACAGAGTTCTGTTGGCAAAAATTTCCTGTGCCAGATTACCTCCCTTTTTGATCTGCTTCATGCCCTCAAGATAGATTTCTATGGCTTCTTCATATCTTTTGGATTTGTAGAGTATATCTCCCCACGCCATCAAAGCGGATCCGACAGTCTCTCCGCCCAAGTCCATTTCCTCCGCATATCTGCGGGCTTTGTCGAAATAATACAGAGAGGAGACCTTGTCATTTTCGAGAAGCAACACGCATGCCTTGTTGTAAAGAAAGATAAACTGGTTTCGCGGGTCATCTTCCAGATGGAGCGCACCCTCTGTCTCTAACCATTTCCGTGCTTCTTTCGCATTACCGATCTGCACAAATATAGGGACGATGCATCCGGTAAATTTTGCAAGGAGTACCTTATTATTCTGTTCCTCCGCTATTTCATATCCTTTTTTATAGTAATTGAGAGCTTCCTCTACATTGTCTGTCATGCTGTATAGTGTTCCGAGATTTCCAGCACATATCGCCTCGGCAGTACGATCCTTTTCGGCTACAGCGAGATCGAGAGCCTGTTTGAACAGTATTCTGGATTCCTTGAACCGGTCAGAACTCATGTATGCGCGTGCGTCTTCGATTTTCTGCCACAACGGAGAGGGCGTTTCCTGAGCTCCTGCATGTGCGTGAAAAAGCATGAAAAACAGAATCGCGGTTATGAAAACTTGGATTTTTCTGAGATATCGATATCGATACACGGTCGGAGGTTTTAGAGTTTAATGATGAAATCGGCGCAAATTTAGCAATTTTTATGGCAACTTTCCATAAATCTGAGAAAAGACCGGATGATTTGACAGGTTGATTACTCCATTTTCCGCGAAAATGAAACTAAATTGAAGTTGAAAATTAGGATTCCTGTCTGGCGCGGTTTAATTTTGCCGCAAGACAAAAACTACACAATCAACAATTTTTTCATTTAAATTTTTAAAGTATGAGAAAAAACCTGACTCTAATTGCCTGTGCGGTTCTGATGACCGGGTTCTGGTATATCCGGGCTGCGGAGAGCGGTTCCGCTCCGAATGGCGGACATGGGCAGACGAGAAACGATTCTCCTCAGAAGGGGGTGGCGGCCACGCTTCCATACTTCAACGACTTCAACGACGAGTCGAAATTCGAAGGATGGACGTGCGTCAACACCAACACCGCCTTCACGTGGCAATGGTATTCATCCGGAGGAAAGGACTACACCGGCTGTCTCTACATGACGCAGATGCCTGATGCAGGGCAAGACACTCCGTCCGACAACTGGGTGTTTTCGCCGGCATTCGACCTGCAGGAGGGGTTCACCTATCAGCTGAAATTCTATGTCACCAACTGGTTTCCGGCTGATCTTGAAGTGCGTCTTACCGAGGGTGCGGACATCGGGGCTCCCGGCACACTCCTCTATAATTATAAGGGCGAGGACTGGGGAGAGAAGGAGGTACAGTTCGAAGTGCCGTCGACAGGCTCTTGGCATATTGCGTTTTATGACAAATCTCCCTATACGCAGAACAACACGCACTTGCGTTATCATATCTATATAGATGACCTGCTTCTCCAGATCATGAGCAACAATGCCGTTCCCGAAGCTCCGGGAGAACTCCGTCAGATTCCCGGAGTAAACGGCGAGATATCGATGGGCCTGACATGGACCAATCCGACGCTCAGTAAAAAGGGAGAGGAGCTCGATCTGCTTTCAGACGTGCGAATCTTCAGAGACGGAGAGTTGGTTGAGACAATACGTGAGAATGTGACTCCCGGCGGGAAGATGAGCTGGACAGATCCGGCTACGACCGCAGGACGGCATGTATATAAGGTGGTTGTGTCCAACACCACCGGCGAGGGTGATCCTGCCGAGGTGAATACATTCGTCGGGATCGACTATCCCGGCACTCCGGAGAATGTCATGGTCGACTACGATCCCGACGGCGGTATCATCACTCTCGACTGGGAAGAACCGTCATTCGGCCGCCGGGGCGGTTGGTTTGACAAGACAGGACTCAGTTACCGTGTTGTCCGTCAGCCGGGAGGCAGACTACTGGCAGACAGACTGACTGAACCTTATTTCGAGGACGCTGATCTGACCGACTATGGAAACTATATTTACGAGGTGACCGCACGCACCGATGCCGGACTCGGAGGTACCGCCGTCACCGAGGGTGTGATGGTCGGTTCGAATGCACGTCTTCCTATTATAGAAGGTTGGGAAAACAAGAGGACCTATCCGGTATGGGAAATTGTCGACAACAACTCCGACGGCCATACCCTATATATCCGTCATGCTTTCGGCCATGAGAGCAATTCCACCATAGGCTGGGATTACACGCAGACAGAAGTTGATATCGACGAGAGTCTCTATTCGGCTCCCGTACGCCTTGAGAAGGGAAAGAAATATCGAGCCTCCTTCTGGGTCATGAGTCATGCCAGCGGATTGTTTTCATGTGACTTCTCATATGGCAAGGCCAAGACTCGCGCGGCTCAGACGAATACACTCGTGTCGTATGCCGACATGACTACAAACGGCGAGTATGCTCCTGTCGAGGTTAGTGAATTCACTGTCGGCGAAACCGGAACCTATTACTTCTCCCTTTGGGTCCATGACTGTTCGCAGCACCGTCTCTGGTTTGAGGATTTCCGCATAGAGGAAGTCACTGACAAAAATGTGGAAGCCACTTCGGTGCGCAACCTGAACGACGCCCCGACGGTCGGCGACAGGATCACCACAGGAGTGACATATACAAACCGTGGTACAGCCCGCTCCGGATCATTCAAGATCCAGCTTATAGATGATGACGAAAATGTTCTTGGCGAACAGACGGTGAGCCGGCCGGTCAACTCCGGAAACAGTGGCACTGCCAATATCGAATGGACAGTGCCTAATGCCGTAGGTCGTTTCGCCATACGCGGACGCGTGATCATGGACGGTGACAGGTGTGAGGCCGACAATGTGTCAGCTCCCCGCTATCTTGACATTCAGGAGCCGGGCATACGCGCGATGACCGTAGGCAACTCGTCAGACCTTTCAATGGCACAGCCGTTCAGTTGCGAATATTTCAATTTCAGCGAATATATTTATCATGCCGAGGATCTCGGAAACATAGCCGGCAATATCAACTCCATGTCGTTCAAGGTCCAGTTCGGTATGGATTCCGATTATCCGAAGACTCCATTCAAAGTATATATAGGTTCTACCACTGAGAATGATTTATACAAAGGATGGATTCCCGCAGACTATTCAATGACGAAAGTATTTGACGGCACTCTCGATCTGATGCGCGGAATGACAGATGTCAGGATCCCGTTCGACAAGCCGTACTCATATGAGGGAGGCAATATAGTGGTGATTGTCGAAGGTGCCCATGATGCCAACCTGATGCTGTCGCAAGGCTACGGCATGTTCAACTATGTGACCGAATGCGGTCTTGGAGTGTCCCGGGTATGGGATGACAGGGTAAACCGTCCGGATCCGGCAGCTCCTGATCAGACTGTAGGTAGATATTACAGTTATCGTCCGGATGTCACGTTCTTTATCGATCATTCAGTGTCAGCACGGATCACCGGTACGATCACCGACACCGATGGCAATCCGGTTGAGGGTGTCACGGTAAACGGCGGCACATACAACCCTTGGCTACAGGGAGTGACAGACGCTGAAGGAAAATATGAGATACCTTATTTCCCGGTCGGCTGGGGCAGTATCAGCATAGAGGCAAATAAAAAGGGCTGGCAGACAGGCTATATATACGGTCAGGCAGAGCCTGGCGAGACTGTTGTCATGGACTTTGACCAGATGCGGAAATGCGAAGAGATCACAGTGAAAGGCAAGGTATGCAGCGCCATTGACTATACTACACCGGTGGCAGGTGCCAAAGTCACCGCCATAGGAGACAACGAGCTGACAGCGGAGACAGATGCGGAAGGCAATTTCACAATTACAGGGGCATATGCGAACAAGGCATACACCGCGTTTACGATAGAGGCCGACGGCTATCAGCCGCTGAGTCAGCCAGGAACCAGATTTGAAGACTGGTACGGAACAGGAGAATGTGAAATGTCATACCTGAACCTTTCTCCTGTCACGGCGGCACCTTTCTCTGTAAAGGCTCTTGACCGCGGCGAGAAAGCGGAGATCTCCTGGGAGGATCCGGTGGAGGATGTGACTGTCTCGAAAGCGACGCAGAATATCGCCGGAATGTTCGGAGGAGAGAATATAATTTCCATAGCACACCGTTATTCGGCAGACGAGCTTGCGGCTCTTGGAGTCGGCAGTGATCTCCTGCTCAAGGCAGTGCGTCTCATGCCGATGTGCCATTCAAGAATTTCATTGACCGTATGGCAGGGTCCGGAAGGGAACGAGGTTCCGGTGTATATGGAGGATGTGACTACAGACAAATATAAACAATGGAACACATTCCAGCTGTCGGAGCCGTACAGGATCGACACGACAAAGAGCCTTCTCATCGGCTTCAAGATGATGTGTAACTCAGGGTCTTATCCAGTTGGATTCGACAGCGGTCCTCTTGCGGAGGGCGGTGACGTGATTCTTGACCCTGTGATGAATGAATGGACTACAGCACACGATATCCTTCCTGAATCCATGCAATACAACTGGGCCATTCAGGCTGTGTTCGGCAATGATCCTAACTCCGCGCCTGTGCCATGGGTCGGGAAACCTGCCGGGATTCCTGAAAAAAGAGTGGTCAATGTCAACAATGCGATGCTTGAGGAACCGGCCGTGCCCAATGTCTCCGCATCCGAAAGCGGAGAGAGGAAATCCGGTCCTGACCAGTATGGAATGGAGCTCCTTGAAACACCGATATACGCTCCCGCCACCTGCAAATCCCTCAAACACGATATAAAGGGATATAATATTTTCCGAATCGAACCGGGAGAGGAAGACGGCTGGATCGAAATGTGGACAAAAGTGAACGAGGAGCCTGTGTCAGGCAACAGCTTCACTGATGAAAGCTGGGGTGCCGCAGAGAACAAACCCTACCGTTATGCGGTGGTCTCATATTACGGCAATCCGTATGAATGGGGTCTCGGCGTTAACTCCGATCCTACATTCTCCGACGGAGTCGACAAGGGACGTTACTCGACGGTGACTGTCAACGTCAATGCCGGGAACGGAAAGGCCGAGGGCACCAACGTCTATTTCTCGGGTGACGGTAAGAGCTTGATTAAGACTGTAGAAGAGGGAGAGTCATCGGTGTCGTTCGAGGATATTCGTTTCGCAGACTACAAGGTGAAGGCTGTCAAGCCTTACTATGACCTATACACCGCCGATCTCAAGGTAGAAAATGCGGAGACCGGCCATGATGCCGCGCTGACATTCTCCGCACCCGCCGTGACAGACTTGCAGGCGGTGGATTATATCAGTGAGGCGCGTCTCGCATGGACCGAGCCTACAGCCGCCGTTGGCCTTGATATAAATTCCGGAAATTACAATCCCGGCATGGCTTTGTCCGGATTCAGACTCGGAAATGAACTTGCGGTCGGCTATCGTGTGACTCCCGAGGCACGCACAGGTTATGACTATACCGACTTCTATATTGATGAGATCAGTTTCTACGCCAATGCCGCCACCACTTATTGGCCGGTGGTATGGCGCCGTAACCTGCGTCCGGATCTTCCCCGCTGGGACAGAGAGGATCTGGAGGAGGAGCATGAGATATATCGCCAGCGTTATGACGTGACTCCCGAGGAAGTCGGCACATGGGTCAAGGTCAGACTTGACGAGCCTGTGAAGATCAATTCCAAAGACACCTATTATATAGGATTTGCAGCGACAACGACCAATGAGCATACACCTTTCGTCCTTGATGATTCAGAGGGCGCCGATGATGAAGCGATGTGGAGATATGACTTTGATCAGGAAAAGGGGCGTTATCTATGGATGCGTTCGTCGATGGGTGCAGGCTGGATGGTCAAGGCCCACATAAATGACAAACCCGTCGGTACCGTTACAGAGAAGGAACCCGTGCATTGCGATGTCTACCGAATGCTTGCATCCGACAAGGAGAACGAGCAGAAGTGGGTGAGGGTTAACTCTTCTCCGCTTGACACAGACAGCTATGCCGACGCTTCATGGAAAGAGCAGCCTGACGCCGATTACCACTATGCGGTGAAGGCTCTATATGAAGGAGGTGCCACTTCCGCCGCTGCGTTCTCAAAGAAACTTCCGAAAGGGAAGGTATCGCTTGTGAAGATGAATCTCAGTACCGACAATTCGCTTTCCGCCGCCGGTGCCAAAGTGTCGCTCAGCTTCAGTGACCTGACATATCGCGCGGAAGCCGGGACTGACGGCAAGGTCGAGATTCCTGAAGTAATGAAAAACCGTGACTACAATGTCAGAGTCGTCCTTCCCGGCTATGAGGAGATAGACGAAAAGACAAAAATAGACAAAGAGGAGGTGTCTCTCAGCTATGAACTCTCCGAGATCAAGGAGGCTCCTGCATATGTGGACGCCGTGGCGTCGGCCGACAACTCCAAGGTGGATCTGACATGGCGTGAGCCGGGATCATACGCTCCTGCAGAGGGATGGGTGCACTGGGACAACGGCAAGCCCTACGCCGGCTTCGGCACATCGACCGGGTTCTGCGCTGTGGCACAGGCTTTCCTGCCCGAAGATCTCGAGACAATGCGGATGAAGGAGTATGACATCACGAAGATCTCATTCTTCCCGACAAGCAGTAGCGATAATCCCGTGTCATCGTCAGCCTACTGGGTTGCGAAGATATGGCGTATAGACATGGTATCGGGCACTGTGGAGGAAGTGGCCACCGGCACCGGCTCGGACATCACACTCGACAGATGGAACGAGATCGAGTTCGATACTCCGTATCATGTCAACGGAGACGAGTCCCTGCTTATCGGATATGAGTTCCACGGCTCGGGCAACGCGCTCGGCATCGACCAGGGTCCCTGCCAGACCGGACGCGGCGACTGGGCGAACTTCGGCCAGGGATGGTTGACGCTGTCATCCTCCGTGTCAGGATTCGACTACAACAACCTCATCCATGTCTACATGGAGAACCTCGGCAAGCGAGACCGCGAGAAAGCTCCTGCCATCGGTGATCCGCAGCCTGTGCTGAAGGACGCTGCCGCTGAGATCAAGGTGTCGAAAGTCAGCGCGAGAAACGCCGTGACGCCCGAACATCCGCAACTCGTGTCAGGAACGAAATATTTCCACAAGGGTTATCTCGTCTATCGCTTCAACACAAAAGACATGGACAACGAGAGCGCATGGACACTTCTGACTCCCGATCCGATATCGGCGACTGAGTTCTCCGACATAAACTGGAAGAATGTATCTGATGGCGCCTACCGCTGGGCTGTGAAGGCAGTCTACGCTACAGGCAATTCCGCACCGGAATTCAGCATGATAGCCCTCAACGAGGACGGCACGCTGAACTCGGTGGATGGTATCGAGACTGGAGATGTGCGTGTGGCACGCATCCCGGGCGACAGGCTTCTCGTTGATGTCCCATCTGACGCGACGGTCAACATCGTTGACGCATCAGGTCTGAACATCCTCGCGGCAAATCTGCCCGCAGGAGAGAACATTCTTGACATAGACATGAACGACGGAGTCTACATGATCCGCGTGGCAATGGATGGCGAAACACGCACATTCAAACTGATGATTAAGTAAAACCGATCAAGAGAAAGGGGGGCCGGCCGCACGGCCGACCCCCTTCTCGATTTCAGACAATGAGACTTATGAATAAATTTACAATATCATTATCAGCTCTGGCGCTGTGCGTCATACCGGTCTCGGCCGATGACATATCGCTCGGATATTGCGACGGAGGCAATGTGGAACATCCGCTTACAGCGGAATCCGTCGCCATATGCATGCCGGCGGAAGAATTCCCTATGTATGCCGGGACAAAGATCACCGGAGTCCGGATAGGTCTGATGAGCGATGCCACGAAAGGAGTGCGCGTGTTCTTGAGAAACAGTACGGAGGGCGCGGATATTATTTCATTCCGGACAGGCATGCTCTATCAGGGATGGAGCGACATCCTGTTCGACTCTCCCATCGACTGGCCGGAAGGGGATTTCTATGCCGGATATGAACTGTCGGCGAATCTAAAGGCAGGTATGTCGCATGTCGGTTCGCTATCCTGCGTGCCGGGCAGCTGCTGGACATCTGACGGCTGTGTCTGGAAAGACCGCTCGGCTGAAGGATATGCTCCTCTCTGCATTCAGCTCCTCGTTGACGGCGGCAGCTATGAAAAGAACGATGTGGCTCTGATTTCGGCTGAACCTGTCACAGTAGAGGCCGGCAGTCCTTTCGAGATAACCGGTCTGCTGCGCAACAACACATCAACCATACTGACAGGCATACGGCTCTCGTATGACTGGGGCGAGGGAGCACGTGAGGCTGACGCGATTGTCGATGAAACGCTTCCAGGAGAGATCGGATATTTCCACTTGCCTGTGGAGGAATTCTACAAAACAGGGGAAACTCCCGTGGAGCTCCGGGTCATCTCGGTGGCCGGAGCGCCGGATGACTACGCATTCAACGACAACACTGCCGTCTCGGTAACAGGAGTGAGCGATATCGTTCCGCGCAAGCTGCTCCTTGAGGAATTCACCGGTCAGATGTGCTCTCAGTGTCCTGCAGGAAAGGAGCGGATCGAGGATGGAATCAGGCACCTCGACAATATCGTTCTCGTCTGCCATCATATCGGATTCGGAGAGGACACCATGACCGCGCCCGGAAGCCGAGAACTGCTCTTCTTCTACAACAGGAGCGACGGCTCGTCATATGCTCCCGCCCTGATGTTCGACCGCACTCCCTCCGAGGGTAACCCTGGCCCGGTGACCGAAGTTCCGGAATCCCGGACGATAGCTGACAGGATCAAGGCGCGTCAGGAACTCGGGGCGCAGGTAACCGTCGGAATAGACCAGAACTATGAAGCCGGCGGCGAACTCGGCATCGACGTCAGGCTGCGGAAAGTGAAAGGGATGAAGACCGGAGATAACCCGGTGCTCAGCGTTCTTCTGGTCGAAAACGGCATAGTGTCATATCAGGCGCCTGACTATGACGACTATCTGCATGACCATGTTGTCCGCCGGTTTGTCACGGCTCCTCTCGGCGATGCGGTGACTCTTACGGAAGATGAAGAGAAGACCTACAGCTATAAGATCAGCATACCGGACGGCTACAGACCGGAAAATATGTCGGTCGTGGCGTTTGTGAGCAATTTCAATGCCTCCGATCCGAACGACTGCGAGGTCTACAACAGCGAGACAGCACCGTTGCCTCAGGGAGGCGGAGTCGGAAACGTCACAGACAGCGATATACACATCGAGGCCATATTCGACCTGACCGGACGCCGTCTCGACTCGCCGCAGACCGGAGTGAACATAGTCCGCTACAGCGACGGGACTTCACGGAAAGTAATTATGAAATAAACATTCGACATATGAGAATATACAGAAAACTGACAGGAGCGTCTCTGCTACTTCTTAGCGCGCTTCCGGCTGCAGCGGTTCCCGCATATCCGGGCCTTATCTCCGTGCGCCAGAGCGACGGCAGCACACTGACAATACGCCGCGCCGGAGACGAATATCACAACATGGCGTACAGCACCGACGGTTACGCCCTGCTCTACAACCGCGCCACGCGCAATTATGAGTATGCCAGGCTCGACGGGTCTGATATCGTGACGAGCGGCATAGTGGCTGCCGATGAGTCCATGCGCGATGCGGACGCCAGGCATTTTCTATCCGGCATCGACCGCGAGGCCATAGACAGACAGTTCGGCAAGGACTGGGGAGTGGCCCGCGCGAAAGCATCCGACCGCGACAGTGAGGGCTGTAGGCCCGGCCAGGACAGAGTGGTGAGGATAAACTACAATGTGCCGACCACAGGCGACCGTGACGTGCTTGTGATTCTTGTGGAATTTGCCGACAAGAAATTTGACGAATGCGCCGGCATGGGCGATCCTCGTGAATACTATGACCGCTTCTTCCATGAGGAGGGATTCTCCGACAACGGCTGCCACGGCTCCGCCTACGACTATTATTACAAAGGCTCACTCGGAAAGTACCGCCCTGATTTCCATGTTTTAGGACCGATACAGGTGTCGGGAGGATATGCCGATTATGCAGGAGACGGTGGATCGGCCGCCACATACAGGATGATTCAGGAGGTCGTGCCTCTTGCCGACAGCATGTATGATATTGATTTCAGGCAGTTCGACACCGACGGAGACGGATTGATAGACAATGTCTACTGCCTGTACGCCGGCTACGGCCAGGCTGACTCTCCGGTCTCGGACTCAATCTGGCCCCACAGTTTCAAACTTTCGGCGATCCATGCCGAATTCGAGGTTGACGGTGTGACCGTTGACCGCTACACCGTGTCGCAACAGGTGAACGGAGTGAGCAACCTGCCGGTCGGAATCGGAACGTTCGTGCATGAGTTCGGACATGTGCTTGGTCTCGCCGACCACTATAACAACTCGTCGCCTATGGGTAACCCGCCGAACAACGTCGGCAACTGGGACGTGATGTCTTCGGGATCGTACAACAACGACCAGAACTGTCCGGCTCCCTTTTCGGCCTTCGAGCGTTATTCTCTCGGATGGTGTGAGCCGACTCATCTTGATCCGGGCGAAGCCCGTAAGATCAGTATCTCTCCTTATATGGATTCCGGCGAATGCTTCCGCATCGACGTCAGGCCCGACGACAGAGAGTATTTTCTTATCGAGAACCGCCAGCAGACAGACTGGGACAGCTATCTTCCCGGGCACGGCATTCTTGTATGGCATATCGAGGAAGACCAGTACAAATGGGATGTCAACAAACCCAATTATGACCAGAACCACCAGTGCGTCGATATCGTGGAGGCCGGGAAGCTGCTGACCTCCACCGGACATGACTCGGACGCGTTCCCCGGAACACGAGATGTCAGAAACTACAGTTTCCTGAATTGGAACAACAGCAAGGCTTTCGGGTTCGAGTGGGTCGAGGAGCAGGAGGACGGTCATTGCTGGTTTCTTCTGTCGGACACTGACTACCGGCTGTCGACACCTGAAGTATCGTCAAAGGATATCATGGGAACTTCGGCCGTTGTAGCATGGAAGGGAGATCCCATCGCTGACTCCTATGAGATCAGTCTGCTGAAGGATGGCACGGAGGTATACTACACCACGGCCGAAGAGTCGGGAGAAGTCAGAGTGGATGGTCTTGAGCCGGAGACGGAATACGAGGTCACTGTGTCGAGCCGGCTAAATTCACTGAGGTCGGAGACGGCTGTGGCCAGTTTCGTCACACTCGCGCGGCAGATCGAGGAATACACACCTGTGGCCTATCCGGCACGAGAGATAACCGGTACGGAGTTTCTGGCGCGCTGGCGGGAGATACCTGTCGCCACCGGATACGAGATCAGTCTGTACGGACGAACCCACGACGCCGAGGGCGAGCTCACGCACGGTTTCGATGACTTCACGACTACAAATCCGGGGCTGCCTGAGGGATGGGAGATAACACCGAAACAGGGACGGATGGAGACCGAATACGGCCAGGCTTCGCCCTCGGTCAGGCTGCGCGACGAAGACGCACGTCTTCTCGTAGCCGTGCCCGGGGAGAAAATCGACAGCATCAGCTTCTGGTTCTCTACGAGCAAGGCAGGCGTCGACCTGGTCGTGGAGAAAGCAGCAGGTGAGGAATGGAGCGAAGTGTGGAGGTATGTGCCGGACCGCAAACGTGAAATGGTTGAGACAATAGATGTGTGCGAAGCAGACAGCGTGCGCCTCGTAGTGAAACGCGAAGAGGGCGTGACAGGAGGCTACATCTGTCTTGATGATATCCGGCTATACTACATACATGATCAGATGAGCCCTGTAAGATATGTCAGCGTCGGACCGGAAGTTGCCGACCAGTTCTGTGGAGGCGAGATCTGTTCGTTCCTTATCGGCGAGCTTGATCCGGCAGAAAAATATGCCTTTGCTGTGCGGGGGCTATACGCCGGCCGCCACTCTATGTGGTCAGAGATAATGAAAGTGGAAGAAGGCATGGACGATCCGACAGACGTAAGTGTAGAAGAAATTGCGGCAGACGTTACACGACACAAAGAAGAATCCACAATCTACAGTCTGCAAGGCATCCGCATCCGCACCTCACCCGACCGTCTTCCGCCGGGCATCTACATAATCAACGGCAAAAAAATCCACCTGACGAAATGACGTGGCCGTCAGACCCTCATTAAGACCGGGGAATAAACAACTGAAAGACCTGGGGATAAACAACTGAAGGTCTGAGAGTATCCATCCGAAATAAATGCGTCTTGAATGCAGATGCTCAAGACGCATTTATTTCGGATTCATAATAAACAAGCCAAAGCCAGCACCGGCAGCAGACACCGGGAACAAACACCGCGAACAAGCACCTGGAGCAAACACCGGGAACAAACACCGAAGCATACACCGAAGCATACACCGGGAGCGGCGGACCTCCGGGACGCCGACAGTAGAACCGTGCAGACGAAATAGTAACTTTACGACAGCATCCGGATTCGAAGCGATGATACCTGTTTACTTCGCGGCGGACTCGCGGATATGCTTCGTATCCGTCCGAAATCGGCCGACTTTATCAAAGCGTTTTTGGTTGCGAACTTTGCAATCAAAAACGCTATGTTTA
>VSPN01000019.1 GCA_009775355.1 Muribaculaceae bacterium | reverse complement strand
AACAGCACCGCCATAGGGCGACCACGCTCCATTTTCAGCTTGATAAATCAAGCCATTAACTGAATATCCCTATATAAAAGAATAACACGATGAACTATCTTGAGGCGCTTGGTAGGCTTGAGCAGCTTGAGAACAGCTTTGAAGTCGGACGGATACGCGTTCAGGGAGTCTGTGTGTGGCCGTGGCTCAGACTGTATCTTTTTCAGGTGATGGCCCACACTAAGAATGAACATTCGCACGAGATATCGGCAGGCAAGGTCAAGACTGTGCTCCGTTCGCTTTTCGCATTCAATCCGCTGGCCTACCTGCGTCGTCGCAGCGTATGGGTGTTTAACGGAGCCGAAAGGCGCAAGGAGATCAAGGGAAAATACATACACCGGGTTTCCGGATTCGTGCCTTCCATGATTTCCGACGCACTCTGCATCGAGAAGCCGTCGCTTGCGGGCGGACACCGCAGGCGTAGTGAGATCGAGGAACGTCACATTGTCAGTGAGTCATGGATACTGCTTGCATCTCATGCCGCGGAAAGACTGCTCAGGTTTCGCCGGCCCGACGTAGAGGGCGCCGATGTCATGGACGCTATTATCTCTGAACTTGGCGTGGCTTTCGATTACCGTTACTTTATCCGCTTCCTGCTGGCGCAGCGGTCGGTCGTGAAATGCCTCATGCGTGTCGCCGGACGTCCCGACACAGTTGTCATCGAGTGCCCTTACACGGTCATGGGCTACCTTTGGGCTTTCCACGACCGTGGCGTGCGCGTGATCGAACTTCAGCACGGAGTCGCCGGCGAATCCCATTATGCCTATGTATGGCATCATTCATCCGTGCTCTATCCCGACACACTGTGTGTGTTCGGAAAAAGAGAACTTGACTATTTCACGAGACGTAATCCTGATTATGCACGTGAAGTGGTTCCGTCAGGGCTATACATACTCGAGAAGTGCTCCCAGGCATTCGACTCTGATCCATTTGCCTCCTATCGCGACAGGTTCAGGACAATAGTTGTCTTCGCCGGCCAGGATGCGGTGGCCGGAGAGAATGTGGAATTTCTCGTGGAAGCGGCACGGAAAAATCCTGAAACCCTATTCATATATGTGCCACGCACCGATAACCCGGGGTTCCCGCCGGACAAGGCAAATCTGCTCTACAGACCGGGTATAAACATCTATGAGTACCTGATGTGGTGTGATATACACTGCACCGTCTATTCAACCACATGCCTTGAGGCCGCCTATTACGGGCGACCTACGGTATTCCACAATCTCGACAACTATTCCATGAAATATTACGGAGACTATCTTGAGGCAGGAAGGGGTGTGGAATACATAGACTCTCCGGATCAGTTTGCCGGTGCCGTGTCCAGACTTGAAGGGTGTGGCCTATTCGAATTTCCGGAGGCTTTTTCTCCATTCAGAGGAAAGTTGCTTAAAAAACTTATCTGTGGCAAAACCGACGATCAAGATGTCTGAATACGGACTTGTATCCATAATCTCGCCCTGTTACAACTGCGGCGTATATGTGGCCTCGACGATAAGGAGCGTCTTGTCACAGACTTATCCCGACTGGGAGATGATAATTGTCGATGATTGTTCGACCGATAACTCGCGTGAAGAGATAGGCCGTTTCAATGATCCCCGCATCCGCTACCACTGCCTTGAAAAGAACAGCGGGGCGGCTGAGGCCCGCAACGCCGCTCTCAGGCTGGCTCGCGGACGATGGATCGCTTTTCTCGACTGCGATGATCTGTGGGACAACACCAAACTTGAGGAGCAATTGCGGTTAATGACAGAAACCGGATGCTTTTTTTCATACACCCGTTATCGTGAGGCTGATTCTTCCGGCAGCCTGACCGCCAAATGCATTTCAGGTCCGCGTCGCATCACCTACACAGGGATGCTGGCATACTGCTGGCCCGGGTGTCTGACAGTAATGTATGACGCCGACAAAGTGGGACTTCTTCAGATTCCGCCCATCAGGCGGAACAATGATTATGCCCTTTGGCTGCTCGCATCGCGCAAGACTGACTGCCATCTGCTCGACCGTACGCTTGCCACATACAGGCGGCACTCAGGGTCGGTCAGCAGTGTGACTTACCCCGAACTGATACGCTGGCATTACCGGCTTTTCCGTGATCTTATCGGTAAGGGAAAGACACAGAGCATGATCCTGACCATGGGCAATCTGTTTTTTGGAGTCTACAAGAAACTTGTCTATAGGAAATGACACCACGTTTATTGGATTGTCCATTCATCTTTACGCGAAGAGAATTTCTGAGACCTGCATAATACCTTCAGTCTTCTATTCGTCAGCACAAAGACTCCGGTTGGATCGAATTTATGGCAAATTTTAAGCAGAAACGGACTCGGTTTGGAAATTCTGCTGAATTTGATTATATTTGCAATTGAGTTGAAACCTGTTATTTATACCATGTGGGAGTATATTGATTCGTTCACTGATATTGGTTTTAAATTCGTGTTTGGCAACGAAAACTCGTCAGACGAGATCCTGCGTGAGTTTCTCAATGACCTTTTTGAAGGGCAGGAAGACTTCGGGCGAATCCTGACATGGATATATACATTTAACAATATATCGGATATGCAGACAATACCGTTTACGCACAGAGATGTTTTAGAGCGTCTCGCCAAGATAAGCGACGAGGCCGCGTTGTCGGATGAGGAACGTTGTCTGTATGACTATGATGTCAAAAGAGCACGCGACTACAAGTCGGAGATGACCGAATCCCGGAGTTATGGACATTCGATCGGATATAACGAAGGGCGAGCCGAAGCTGCATTTGGATTGGACTGTAACATGAACCCCCTTGGGCCCGGCTCTGATGTGATGGCAGCCGTCACAGGTCTTTCGCCTGAGGATATAGCGGCATGATGAATATAATGCCTGTAAGATGACACTGAAATTTATTTTTGACAGAGTGATGGCGTTTGCAGGATTGCTGTTGCTTTGGCCGGTTCTGCTTGTTATCGGCATTCTTATAAAGATAAGGATGCCCGACGGCCCGGTCATTTTCCGTCAGCAGCGTGTAGGTCGTTACGGCAGACTGTTCACGATGTATAAATTCCGGTCGATGGAGGCTGGTCAGGAAGGCTCATCGGTGTCGGTGGCGGGCGAGAGCCGCATAACGCCACTCGGAGCAGTGCTGCGCCGATATAAACTCGATGAGCTCCCTGAGTTATGGAATGTACTCATAGGCGACATGAGCTTTGTCGGGCCGCGTCCCGACGTGCCAGGTTATGCCGACGAGCTGCGTGGAGAGGCCAGTGCTATACTCAAGCTCCGGCCAGGCATAACCGGGCCGGCTTCGCTAAAATACCGCGACGAAGAGGAGATTCTCGCCTCCATGCCCGAACCGAAGGAATATAATGACAATGTCATTTTTCCCGACAAGGTCCGCATCAATCTATATTATCTGAGTCACTACTCTTTTGCGAGTGATATAAAGATTATATTCTGCACGATTCTCGGAAAGCGTATGCAGTATGCGGGAGAGACCATCTGATCCCGCCGTGCAATAGCCATGCGCGATTAGCGATGTATTCGTATGAGTCTGAAAATATTCATATAAAAACTGTTAAAAAGGGAATGTGGTTTTGTGAAGAGATTTAAAATTTGTAATTTTGCATTCCAATAGCTCGGTACCCCAGGCTTTTTTTAAACCGCGTTTTACCCCGGAAACCGGTGGTCGGATTTTCCAACGACAAAAATATAATGAAGCGACACCATTATTACCATTATTAATAGAACATAGTATATGGCCTTTTGGATTGAAAACTACTTTTTGTGTTTGTTTGTGTCGGTAGTGCTTGCCGGCATACTCATACCGAATATAATAACGATCGCGTTCAAGCGGAAACTCTTTGACGAGATCGATGAGCGGAAGATACATCAGGGTGCGGTGCCCCGCCTCGGGGGCATATCGTTCATGCCCGCCTTTATCTTTTCGTTCTTTCTTATCATAGGCTGCGACATAAGGCTTGATGTCGGCGGTCAGCACGAGGTGCTTGAATCAGCGATGGAGTACATAAGGTTTTTCCTTTGCTCGCAGATGCTCATGTATCTTGTCGGCATCGCCGATGATCTTATGGGGGTACGTTACCGCGACAAGTTCCTTTTTCAGATCATAGCCGGATCTCTTTTCGTCCTTTCCGGTTGCTGGATCATGGATTTTTACGGTTTTGCGGGCATTGACTCACTTCCGGATGTCGCCGGATGGATTGTCACGGTTTTTCTTGTCATATACGTGGTCAACGCCATCAATCTTATCGACGGCATCGACGGTCTTGCATCGGGTCTGAGCGCAGTGGCTCTGATATTCTACAGTTGCATTTTCTTCCGCGCCGGCGAATACGCCGATGCGCTTCTTGCAGGTGCGACTCTCGGCACGCTTCTTCCGTTCTTCTATTTCAATGTGTTCGGATCAGCCGAGCGACACACAAAGATATTCATGGGCGATACCGGATCGCTTACCATAGGCACGGTGCTTGCTTTTCTGTCAATCCGTATCTTCAATCTTCCAGAAAATGCTGACCTGTATGAAGGCAACGCGTTTGTCATAGCCATAGCGCCGATCATTGTGCCATGCTTCGATGTGGCCCGCGTTTTCCTGCATCGCGTACGCAACGGTCATAATCCGTTTCTGCCCGACAAATGTCATATACATCACAAGCTCCTCGCTCTCGGATTCCGACAGTGGGAAGCCCTGATAACCATACTTGCGGCCGACGTGCTGTTTATTCTCCTCAACCTCGCGCTTTCTCCCTATCTCAGCCCGACTTGGATCATAGCCGGTGATATGCTGCTGTGGATCATGCTCAATATCCTGATCACACAGCTCATCAGAAGCCGCGAGCGAGTGCAGGGAGTTCGCCTGTACGAATGACCGGAGACGCGGTTCCGGCATAACAGCCGGATTATGTCCGGTGAGATTATTCTGTTGTTTAATTGTCTATATTATAGCCATGTGGCCATTCAGATCAGTAGCCAGACTTGGAAAGTCTGGCATGCTTGACGGTTTTACCGACTGGCATTCTCATATACTTCCCGGTGTCGACGACGGCATCAGAACCATGGACGAGTCGCTCGACACGCTTGCGGCGTTCGAATCGCACGGAGTCCGCAAGGTGTGGCTTACTCCCCACATAATGGAGGACTGCCCGAACAGTACTGCGCGTCTGCGCGACAGATTCGAGGAACTTCGTTCGAGATACAAAGGCAACATAGAGCTCGTACTCGCATCCGAGAACATGCTCGATTCTCTCTTCGAGGAGCGTCTCAGGGCACGGGATCTGTTGCCCATCGGCGAGAATGGAGACCATCTGCTTGTCGAGACATCTTACGTCAATCCTCCCTACGGCATGGAAGACATGATCGAGGGAATCCTTGCTGCCGGACTGACTCCTGTCCTCGCGCATCCCGAACGTTACAGATACATGGATGAGAAGGACTACCGCAAGTGGAAGTCGCGTGGAGTGCTCTTCCAGTGCAACTACATCTCGCTTGTCGGCGGATATGGAGAGACGGCAAGAAAAAAAATCGAATGGCTGCTCAAGGAGGATCTGGTCGATCTGACCGGATCGGACGTGCACCGCAAGTTTGTCTTCGAGCATGTCATGGAAAAAAGCCCCAGACGGCGTGAGCCGCTGGAGCTGCTTGTCGGTGTAGCGCGCAATCCGCGCGTGAATTGATGAATGCCGGTCAGCGAACAAGCGCACGGCCTGCCCACACAAGGAGAACGCCGAGTATGACGCTTGTGGCGAGATAGATGCCGAAGGTGGTCCAGTCTCCCTTGTTGATCAGCACCCACATGTCGTCGGCAAACGACGAGAACGTGGTGAAACCGCCGCAGAACCCGGTGATGAGCAGCACATTCTCTCCTGGCGTCATGACGTGGGCTTTCTCAAGAAGACCGAACAGCAAGCCGATTATAAAGCACCCGATTATGTTGACAAGGAATGTCCCCATCGGAAACGCCCCGTGATACATTCCTGACGACTACTTGCCGATCAGGAATCGGCCGCATGTGCCGACAAAGCCTCCGGCACCGGCGATTAGCATCATTTTTATCATAACTGTAGATTTTAAAAAGTTAGATATCATTATGATTTTCTAACGCGAAACTGCAATGTGCGGTTTTTGTCAAAGGGCATAAAATGCCATATAAGGGGGGTAAACCGGCATGTCCAGGTTTACCGTGGAATGCCGATGCGTGTGTCTCCGTTTCCGAGACACACGTATCGTTTTTTTAAAGTTTGTTAATTTAAATTTCTTGTAAATTTGTATTTCTAAAAAAAACTGTTTATTTTTGAGGCGATTTAAAATCATAGTGAATCGAATATCTCGGTTTTGTGTTTTTTTTGACCATCATGAACGGATGTCTCGTTGTTGCGTGACAATCATTATTAAAAGTTTCACATATGAGAAAAATTTTACTTGCCTCTCTTGTGGCCTTAGGCATCTCCGGTGCATATGGCGCAGGTTACAACTGCTTGAAAGTAGGTCTTGCAGATGGCAGTCAGGTCGACATTCGCATGTCAGACGATCTTCGTGTCAAATTCACAGAGTCACAACTTGTGGCCGTCGGTACGGATACCGATGTAGCTGTTGACAGAGACAACATTCTGTATTTCAATCACGACTACAAGGACTGGGACTCGGTGAAAGAAGTTTCAACCGATTCCGCGCCCTGTTTCAACGGCGACTCGATGCTGTTCGACTCACTACCCGACGGCTCGGTGATCGCGGTGTTTGACATGGCTGGCGCCACAGTGATGAGTCATACAGCCTCCGGAAGCCATGAGCTGCGTCTCGGTTTGCTGCCGGCGGGAGTCTATGTAGTGAGAGTCAACAATATGTCATACAAAGTAACAGTCAGATAAGCCCATGAATAAGACCGCGATAAGCTGCCTGCTCGCAGCATCTGCCGCCGGAATGCTCTGGGCGGCCTCCGACAGGATATACATCGTAGAGGACGGATGCATCACCAAGCGTCTCAATGTCGATGAGATCGAGTCGATCTATTATTCGAAAGACACAGACGGTGACAAATACCACAATATGGAAGTCAATTTCAAGAACGGGACTCTGAAGACGTTCCCCCTTGCTTCTGTCGAGACCATGTCATGGTACAAGTCGCTGCCCGACTGTCCGGTGACCATTGACATAATGCCCCGTTACGAGAGCGCCCGGCTCACCGTCACGTCGTCAGAGCCTGGAGTGTATTACCGTATATCAGGTATGCCCGAGAAATATCTTGAGCAGGCCGGCATCGACGAGAGCATATGGGCCGAGACTCTCATGGATTCAGACATAGAATATATCTATGCCGTCGCCGAAAGTTATGGTGTACCGCTGTCTTACTTCAAGCCGGAGACTATCTTCGAGACCGGTGACCAGGTGCGCGACTGGTTCCCCAGTGTGATAATCCGCGACAATACCCCGATCGCAATGGTGGTCTATACCGCGCGTCTCGAGGGTGACGAGGTTGTGCCGACTTCCGAGCCGACACTGATGCGATTCTCTACTCGTAAGCTCGAGATCGAGGATATCGATTTCGACATAAGCGCCGATCTGACTTCCAACACCATGGTTGTCAAGGGCGATGCCCCCGAAGGCTGGGATAGCCCGTTCTATGTCACTGCCTTCACCGAGGAGCAAGTGCTTTCTGAAAGCCTCGAGTCTCTTGTGAACAGTTCGGTGGCGAGTCTTGAGAATATGGTCTATAATTACGGCCATACCTGGGACGAGGTGACACATATCGGGCACGGGGAATCCACGCTTTCGAATCTTCTTATGGGTGATGTGTATTATGCTGTAGCGTTTGGTCTTGACTACGGCATTGTCACCACTACAATCAAATCGAAGAAATTCACTATTCCAGAACCTGTCGCCACCGATGACTGCACGTTCTCGGTCAATGCCGTTCAGAAGTCTCCAGCGGAATTCATGCTCAGTGTGACGCCTTCAAATGCCGACACCCGCTATGCCGGCATGCTTGTCGAGACATCGAGGTTCAACGATGAGTATACTCCCGAGATGGCTATAGCGAAAGAGATCAAATACCGCAACTACACCAATACCATAAACTGGTCGGATTCCGATCTGGTATTCAGCGGTGAGGCAGAACTCAGCACACAGGCAAGCCTTCTTGACGGAAAATATCTCAATGTGGGCACAGACTATACTGTTCTGATCTTCGGCGTCGACGGCATCGGGACCCGCACCACGGCGATCGAGCGTGTCGACATAACCCCGCAGAGCACGCAGGGCTCGGAATTGACATTCGACGTCTCGTTCGGAGAATTCGACGACTCAGGAATGACTCATTATCTCACAGTAAATGTCACTCCGTCGGATCCAGACGCAAGATATGTCATCGACTGTTACAAGGCCGACAACAATTATGTCGATCTCTCGCGGACAGACGATCAGTTCATATCCGAATACATCCGCGTGATGGGGACATGGCTTGAACTCAAGTCTGGAGATCTAAGCAAGAAATTATCGCTCGGTTCGACATGGGATTCTTCAGTAGGCGCGTATGTCTATAAGGATTACATTCTGTTCATATTCGGATATGACGGCGAGGCCACGACTCCGCTTTATGCATACCGGATCAATTCAGAGACCGGCGAAGCCGTGCAGGTGCGAGGTCCGGAAGATAATTCCCTCTCGTTTGCAATCACTGCAGGCGATTTCGACGCGTCAAGTTCGCGGACACATTTTCTTCCGGTGACTGTCACCCCTTCTGACCACGAGGCGAAATATGTGTTCGAATACCTGCCCGAATCCAACTGGGCTGTCGATCTTTCAAAAACCGACGAAGAGTTCATCAGCGATTACGTGTCGGTGCAGGGACAATATCTGGAACTGCGCACAGGAGAGTCCTCAAGGATATTGACAATGGGTTCGGACTGGGATTCCGGTTTCGGGGCATATCTGTTCAAACCATATATCCTGTTTATATTCGGATATGACGGCGAGGCGACCTCTCCTCTCTATCTGTTTCGCGTGGACAGCGAGACCGGCAGCATTGAGCAGATCCGCGGTCCCGGTGTCGAATGATGAAGAAAGTCATCAGTCGGCGACGGCCATCCTGATATGAATAAACGACCCGCTTCTCGTCAGGAAAAGCGGGTCGTTCCGTATCATGTCTGTTTTGTCAGACGACCACGTTCACAATGCGGCCGGGAACCACAATTACTTTTTTCGGTTCCTTGCCGGCGAGCCATTTGACCGCGTTGTCATCTGAGAGGGCAATTTTCTCCACTTCCTCTTTCGATGCTCCGGCGGAAGCCTCGACCATATATCGTGTCTTGCCGTTGAACGACACCGGATACTTCACCGAGTCTTCCGCAAGCGCGGATTCGTCATAAGCCGGCCAGGGAGCGTCGACAACGCTGCCTGTGTTGCCCAGACGGTGCCAGAACTCCTCTGCCATATGCGGCGCGAACGGTGCGATGACACGGGTCATGAGATCCATCGCCTCGCGGTTGGTGCTCTTGAGTGCCGAAAGCTCGTTGACGGCGATCATGAACGCCGACACCGAGGTGTTGAACGAGAAGTTCTCGATATCCTGTGTCACCTTCTTGATAAGTTTGTTGACTGCCTTTTTCTCCTCTTTGGTCATCTCGGCGTTTCCGGTCATCTCGGCCTTGTCGAAAAGTCCCCATAGCTTCCTGAGGAAGCGGTTCACGCCGTCGATACCGTTGGTGTCCCAGGGCTTCGACTGCTCCACCGGGCCGAGGAACATTTCATAAAGACGCAGTGTGTCAGCTCCATAACGCTCCACTATGTCATCGGGATTTACGACATTGAACATCGACTTCGACATCTTCTCCACGGCATGTCCGCAGATATACCTGCCCTCTTCAAGTATGAATTCGGCATCGGCAAACTCCGGACGCCACGCCCTGAACCTGTCGGTGTCGAGCACGTCGTTCTGCACCATCGATATGTCGACGCGTATAGGCGTCGTGTCGTGCTCCTTGCGCAGACCGTAGCTTACGAACGTGTTGGTGTTCTTGATTCTGTAGACGAAACTGCTGCGTCCCTGGATCATGCCCTGGTTGACAAGTTTTCTGAAAGGCTCCTGCTCGGCCACGGCCCCTATGTCATAAAGGAACTTGTTCCAGAAGCGGGAATAGATCAGATGGCCCGTGGCGTGTTCGGCACCCCCGACATAGAGGTCGACACTGCGCCAGTATCCGTTGGCTTCCCGGCCGACAAGAGCCGAGTCATTGTGCGGGTCCATATAGCGGAGATAATATGCCGACGAACCGGCGAAGCCGGGCATCGTGCACACCTCGATGGGGTATCCCTCAGGGGTGGTCCATCCCTCGGCGCGGGCCAGCGGAGGCTGGCCGTCCTCGGTCGGAAGATAGCTTGACACGGCGGGAAGCTGCAATGGCAGATCCTTCTCATCCATCAGATATGCCGTGCCATCCTTGTAATATACGGGGAACGGCTCGCCCCAGTAACGCTGGCGCGAGAAGATGGCGTCGCGCAGACGATAGTTGGTCTTCACCTTTCCAAGGCCGGTCTCCTCGATATAGTTCTTTGTCTTCGCAATGGCATCCTTGACCTCGAGACCGTTGAGGTCGAGACCTGGTCCTTTGGAATTGATCATGCGCCCTTCTTTTGCATCGAAACTCTGTTCAGACACATCGGCTCCCTCGATAAGCGGAATGACGGGCAGATTGAAATGGCGTGCGAAGGCGTAGTCGCGCGAGTCATGCGCGGGAACGGCCATGATCGCTCCGGTGCCATAGCCTGCAAGCACGTAGTCGCTGACCCATACGGGGATCTTCTCTCCCGTCAGAGGGTTGACCGCATAGCTGCCGGTGAATACGCCCGAGACCTTCTTCTCGATCTGGCGTTCACGTTCGGTTTTGTGCTTCACCTCGTCGAGGTATGCGCTGACGGCGTCTTTCTGCTCCGGGACGGTCAGCAGTCCGACATATTCCGACTCGGGGGCAAGCACCATGAATGTCACACCGAACACAGTGTCGGCGCGTGTGGTGAATATCTCGAGCGAAATGTCGGAGTCTGCCACGTCGAAGCGCATCTCGGCACCTTCGGAGCGGCCGATCCAGTTGCGCTGGGTCTCCTTGAGCGAGTCACTCCACTCGAGGGTGTCGAGATCTTCGAGAAGACGCGGGGCATAGGCCGACACGCGGAGACACCACTGGTTCATAAGCTTCTGCTCTACCGGATAACCGCCGCGCACGCTCAGACCCTCGCTCACCTCATCGTTGGCAAGCACCGTGCCGAGCTTCGGGCACCAGTTTACCATCGTTTCGCCCTGATAGGCTATGCGGTAGTTCATGAGCCGTTCGCGCTGCTCTTTCTCTGTCAGAGAGTTCCACTCGTCGGCAGTGAATGCCATCTCCTTGCCAGCGGCAGGGTTGATGCCCTCCGACCCGTGTGTCGAGAAATGCTCTGTCAGACGCGACACAGGCATGGCTTTGCCCAGATCGAGGTCATAATATGAATTGAACATCTGCATGAACGCCCACTGTGTCCAGCGGTAATAGTTTGGGTCGCAGGTGCGCACCTCGCGGCTCCAGTCGAAAGAGAACCCGATCTTGTCGAGCTGCTCGCGATAGCGGGCGATGTTCTCGGTCGTGGTCTTTTCGGGGTGCTGGCCGGTCTGTATGGCATACTGCTCGGCGGGGAGGCCGTAGGCATCGTAGCCCATGGGGTGAAGAACGTTGAAGCCCTGCTGGCGCTTGAAGCGCGCATAGATGTCGCTGGCTATGTAGCCTAACGGATGGCCGACGTGAAGCCCCGCTCCGGAAGGATAGGGGAACATGTCGAGCACGTAGAACTTTCTGCGCTCCGGGTCTTCCTTTACCTCATAGATCCGGTTCTCGCGCCAGAACTCCTGCCAGCGCTTCTCGATTTCCTTGTGATTATACTCCATTATGGTGTTGATAAATAGTGTCTTTGTCGCTCGGATGCCGCTTCGGGCGGTTATCCTGCTGTCTGAATTGCAAAATTACAAAAAAAATTCCTAAATTTGCCCCCTGATCATGAATGCGTTGAAAGATACGTCGCGTGCCTGCCCCGAAAGCGGAGGCGTGAGAAGCGGACTGATGTGGTCGGCTATGCTGACAGGGGCGACTTATGTCTTCCCGCTTATAGTGTATCCTTACGTTTCGAGGGTGCTCGGGGTGGCAGACATAGGTCTTGTCGGCTTTATCGACAGTGTGGTCACATGGTTCATTCTCATATCGATGATGGGTATATCCATACTCGGCATTCGCGAGACTGCAAAAGCCCAGGGATCGCCTGAAGGTCTCGGGCGGGTTCTTACCGGTCTGCTCGCGGTCAACGGTGTCATGACTCTTGTCTGTCTTGTGGCGATGGCTTCGGTGACAGTCGCCGTTCCCCAGCTGCGCGAGCACTGGCGGCTGATGGGGGTCGGCATGTGCAAGCTTATGTTCAATCTCTTTATTGTCGAGTGGTTCTGGCGCGGCATAGGGGAATTCCGTTACATCACGGTGCGGACTGTGGTTGTGCGCGCCGCATATGTGGCGGCGGTCTTCCTGACTGTCAAAGGCCCCGACGATACTTTTCTCTACTATTTCCTGACCATGACTGTAGTGGCGGTTACAGCGGCGGTCAACATGTGGCGTACTCGCCGGCATGCCGCTTTGACACGCCGGTTTGTCTCGTTCAGACGCCTGGCCGAAGAAGCGCGGCGCCATGCCCGCTCCTTTTTCTCGCTCGGCACATACATGCTGCTGACCGCGTTCTACACCACTCTCAATGTGGTGATACTCGGATTCGTGTCGACCGACACGGAAGTGGGATACTACAGCACGGCAGTCAAGCTCTTTTCAATATTTCTCGCTCTCATCACCGCACTCGGAATGGCAGTCATGCCGCGCACAAGCGTTCTTGCGTCGCAAGGCCGAAGAGATGTCATACGCAGGGATTCTGTCAGATACGTGCGCGTTCTGATTTGCGCGGCGGTGCCGGTCTCTGTGCTCGGAGTGGTGTTCGCGCCCGAAGCAGTCATGCTCCTGTGTGGCCCCGGCTATGATGGTGCGGTGCTTCCGGTCAGGATCATATTCCCGTTCATAGCGGTGTTCGGAATGGAGCAGCTCCTCGTGATGCAGATACTGACACCGCTCGGGCGCGACAGGGCGGTAAACCGCAATTCTCTTGTCGCGGCGGCAGCCGGAGTCGTGCTCAACGCTCTGCTTGTGCCGCGTTTCGGAGCGGCGGGAAGCGCGGTGGTATGGGTGGCGTGCGAGACTATTGTCATGTCGCTGTCGATATTCTCTGTCAGAAGAGCTCTGCTTGCGCCTGCCGGTTGAGAGTAGGACGGAATCCCTCTCACGCGCGCGCACACGATCGCAACATGCAATATAGGGTCATGTGCGGACGTTATGGATTAGATGGATAAGATCAGAAAACTTGTTTTTGCAACCAACAATTCCCATAAGCTTCAAGAGGCGCGTCAGATAATCTCCGACGGTTTCGAGATTGTGTCGCTTGCCGAGATCGGATGTCACGACGACATCCCGGAGACTGCCGACACACTCGAGGGCAATGCGCTGATCAAGGCAAGATGGGTCAAGGAAAGATACGGCTACGACTGCTTCGCCGACGACACAGGCCTCATGGTCGATGCTCTCGGCGGTGCGCCGGGAGTCTACAGTGCACGTTATGCCGGCGAACACTGCACTCCGGCCGACAACGTGGCTAAACTGCTTGATGAGATGAAGGGGAAATCAGACCGCCGCGCGCGATTCTCCACCGTGATCGCTCTGATCGCCGGGGGTGAGGAGCACTGCTTCGAAGGCAGTGTCGGCGGAACGATAGCCGAAAGCCCGCACGGCGATGGCGGCTTCGGATATGACCCGGTGTTTGTGGCCGAAGAGACAGGTCGCTGTTTCGCCGAGATGACCGCAGGCGAGAAAAACGCTATCTCACACCGTGGCCGCGCCATGCGCGCGCTGCGGGATTTCCTTGCATCAGCTGTCACATCGCTTCTGCTTCTATGCTGCGCGTTTGCCGTCGGAGCGGAAGACTGGCGGCTTCTTCCCAGCTATGACGGGCAGATGGAGCGAGTCGTTGACACGTCGAGATATACCTATTTTCTCGGCGCGTCGCGTCAGTATGTCAAGGGTAACGCTGTGGTAGGGACAATGCCCGGTGTTTTATTCCGATACGACAAGGAGGGGGAGGAGATGATGCATCTGAACTCGCAGAACCTGCTGTCGGGCAATGTGGTGCGTTCGATCGAATACAATTTCGACAAAAAGTATCTTGTAGTGGCATACGATGACGGCGACATAGACCTTGTCTATGACAACGGCGACGTCTGCAATGTTCCCGGACTTAAGCTTGCCGACTCTTCGCTCGACAAGACTGTCAACAATATTAATTTCGACAGTTCATCTGGCAGGATATATGTAGCCACCAATTTCGGATACATCTCAATAGACGATAACCGCAAGGAAGTCGCGACCTCAAGAGTGTTCAACGTGCCGCTTGTGGGGGCGTTCATGTTTCAGGGCAATCTCTGGATCGCCACCGACGACGCAATATATTACGGCAATCCCAACGCATTCGATATGTCGGAATTTACGAAGATGGGAGACTGTTCGGCCATGCTGCGCATATTCCCCGTGGATGACGACAATATCTATCTGCTTCACGGCACGGCGGGAGAGATCTATTGCAACCGCATAACAAAGAGCGGGGGCGTTTACCGCCGCACCGGAGTGTCGACCACCTCTGAACTCGGACTTGAAAGGCTTCGCGAGGGATTTCTCATTGTCGGCCCGCGCGTGCTTCAGGTTTTCGACAGCAACGGCAATGTGACCCGCCATGAGCTTGCGGCGGCCGACCGCAACTCCAGAGCCGGAACGTGGAACGGATCGGAGTTCTGGCTGTCGTGCTCAAGAAAGGGCATTGCCCGCAAACGTGCTCCGCGTGCCGGTTCGGCGGAGTGGACAGTGCTTTCCGACTATGCTTTCCCGAACGCCTCGAATGTCTATGTGAGCACATCGATGGCATATCATCCTGATTACGGGATGCTTGTCCGCAACTACGGAATGGACAACACCATCAACTCCTACAACGGCAATTACGCGGTAACCAACGACCTCATCTGCGGATATCGCGACATGACGTGGACTCCGCTCTCGACCATCTACAGAGTGCCCGACATGACGGGTCTGGCGTTTCGCAATCCTAACGGTCTTGCCATTGATCCTAACAACCGCGACCATGTATATTGTGGCTCACCATATAACGGGATACTCCGCCTCGATCTCAAAGACCCTGCGAAATCTCTCCATATGTCGAAGCCAAACGATCAGCTCGGAGGCAACGGCAAGACCGGATTCATACCCGTGGTGCCTGCCACTGATCCCGGCATCTTCTTTCCGCAGAGATGCGTGTTTGCCGCTCCGTCGTTCGACGTCTCGGGCAATCTATGGTCGGCATATGTCAATCCTGACTCACGCGACGGCAGCACATACACCGAGCTTTGGGCGTGGACTCCCGAAGACAGGGCGGCTACGACATCAGCCTCTACATTCCGCGAGTGGAAGAAGTTCCGGTTCGATGGCATTGAGTCGGGTAACGCACCTGTGGTTTTTCCTCTCAAGGCGTCGGCCAACCGCAACATCGTGCTCTCACACGGAAGCACCAACCGCACTCCGTTGCTGATATTCAGCCACAACGGTACGCTCGACAACACTTCGGACGACAGATCCTCGATGATGAAGACCATCAGCGACCAGGACGGAGAGTCAATCACGTTCAATGCTGTCTATGCCATTCACGAGGACCAACAGACAGGTCTTGTATGGATCAGCTATGGCGGTGGCATATTCACTTTCAACCCTGCCGAGGCTCTTGTGTCGCCGGGCGAAGTGAGGCGTATAAAGGTTCCCCGCAACGACGGTACCAATCTTGCCGACTATCTGCTTCACGGTGTAACGGTCAATTCCATCATGGCCGACAGCAAGGGGCGCAAATGGTTCGGCACAAACGGTGCCGGACTTGTGTGCACAAGTTCGGACGGACGCGAGATACTCAGGACATACACGGCCTCCAACTCGAAGCTGCCCAGCGACTATGTCTATGCCGTGTGCGAGAATATGGCAAACGGATCGTTCATGATATCGACCGACAAAGGTCTTTGCGAGCTTTATATGAGCGGCCCGGCAGAAAGCGGCGGCTCGTCGGTCCGCGCCTATCCGAATCCGGTTCATCCGGATTATTACGGCTATGTCACTGTCGACGGGCTCCCCGACGGAGCGATGGTAAAGATCGTCGATGTTGCTGGCAATGTCATCAAGGAGTGCGGCAGCGCCGATGCCGGAGAGGCGAGATGGGATATCACCGACATGCGGCTCCGGAGAGTCCCTGGCGGTGTATATTTTATCATAGCGACCAACGGACCTGACTCCGACAGTTACGCGAAGGTCTCTAAAGTCCTTGTGGTGGACTGATCACCGGTCGGACGCTGATATTTTTGTGAAGAATCAGAACATGAAAATGAAAAGATATATTTTGGTTTTAGGAAGTGTCGCCATGATGGCGGCGACGTCTCATGCACTTGAAATCACGTTGACTCCCGGTTCTCTTCGTTCCGAGCTTCCGGCTCTGGTCAACACGCAGGACAGGTCGCTTGTGCTCAAAGGAAGAGCCGATGTCACGGATCTCGCTCTGTTGAAAAACATGTCGCGTGCGGTGACGACTCTCGATATGTCGGGTCTGCGAATCGCCGCATACACTTATACCAACGGTGACTATCTCGGTTCGGTCAGTTTCAGCGACGACGAGATCCCGCCCCGCGTTCTCGCGGGATCTGCGGTGACGATGGTCAAGTTTCCGGCTTCGGTGTCGGTTATCGGAGAGTCGGCGTTTGCCGGCAGCAGTCTGCGGACTGTAGTGATACCCTCGACGGTGAAGAGGATCGATGACTATGCGTTTGCCGGCTGTAAGCAGCTCGGTGCGGTCAGGTTTGTCGGAAATCCGGAACTCGGGACCGGAATTCTGAAAGACTGCGTGTCGCTCACTTTGCTGGAGACGGTCGTTGATCTGACCGATATTCCGGCGTCGATGTTCGACGGATGTTCCTCTTATGCCACGGCTCCGTCGGCAGACGTGGTGTCGGTGGGCGACTACGCGTATCGCGGAACTGCTGTGGAGCGCCTTGATCTGCTGTGTGCGGAGCGTCTCGGCGATTTCTGTTTTGCCGACATGTCTTCTCTTACTGAGGTCAACATCGATCTGTCGCACGATCTTGAAGTCGGCACAGGCGCGTTTTTCAATGACGGTGCGCTTGGAATGTTGCCGTCGTGGCCCGGGGACACGCCCGGACTCGCGCTCGCATACTCGCGAGGCAGACAGAAAGAGGCAATACATTCAGAGATGATCGGAGAGGCTGCATATGCCAACAATACCGATATCGAGTATGTGAAACTCGGATCAGGTGTGCGCCGTATCGGTGCTCATGCCTTCCGCAACCTGACAGCTCTCGAACAGGTCGATGTCACTGATCTGGGCACACTTATGCCCGATGTCGATCCGCTGGCGTTCTCCGGACTCGAGAACGGAGAGGGAAGATACGATATAATACTCAATGTGGCCAAGGAGACCAACGATCACTGGGCCGGACACCCCGTCTGGGGACTGTTCAATATCAACAATATGGATACGGGCATAGTTGATACTCCCGGAAACGTGCCGCACGTCATGACCGTGTCGCGTGAGGGCATGTCGGTATCTGTCGTTTCGTCTCTCCCGGTAGATTATCTCGGGGTGTTCGCTCTTGACGGTACCGTGATCCATGAATCACGACCCGCCACGGAAAAATGCGAGGTCTATTTGCCCGATGGTCCCGATGTCTTGATTGTCAAGGCTGTGAGCGGAACCTATGAAAAAGTCGTGAAGCTGAGGTGACGGCAGACATGGAAAGTCATCATATTTCAGGGGCGCGGAAATCAAGATTTCCGCGCCCCTGAAATATGAAATCCGACCTTGTCTCCGCGCCTGTCAGTCGCGGCGGAAGAGATCGCGGGTGTAGACCTTGCCGTTCACGTCCTCGAGGTCGGGGTCGAAACGGTTGGCGATTATGGCCGCAGATTCCTCCTTGAAGCGGCGCAGGTCGTTGACGACGCGGCTGCCGAAGAATGTGGAGCCGTCTTCAAGTGTGGGTTCGTAGATTATCACGTTGACACCTTTCGCCTTGATCCGCTTCATGACTCCCTGGATCGACGACTGGCGGAAGTTGTCGCTGTTTGACTTCATTGTGAGGCGGAAGACTCCGACGGTGCAGGGCTTTTCGTCGCCGCTGAAGCTGTTGCGATGCGAGTAGCCGTACCATCCGGCGGCCTTCAGTATCTGGTCGGCCACAAAATCCTTGCGGGTGCGGTTGCTCTCGACGATAGCCGACATCATGTTCTGGGGCACGTCGGCATAGTTCGCCAGCAGTTGCTTTGTGTCTTTGGGCAGACAGTATCCGCCGTATCCGAACGACGGGTTGTTGTAGTGGGTGCCGATGCGCGGATCAAGGCCTATGCCTTCGATAATAGCTCTGGAGTCGAGACCCTTTACCTCGGCGTAAGTGTCGAGCTCGTTGAAATAGCTTACGCGTAGCGCGAGATAGGTGTTGGCGAAAAGCTTCACGGCCTCGGCCTCTTTCAGACCCATGAACAGGGTCGGTATGTCAGTCTTTATCGCGCCCTGGCGGAGAAGAGCTGCGAATTCCCCGGCTTTCTGCCGCAGGAAAGCGATGTCGGCGGTCTTCGCTATGGCTTCGTTTTCGGCCGAATGGTCTTCGCCGTCGATGTGTTTGGGAATTCCGACGATGATGCGCGATGGATAAAGGTTGTCGTAGAGGGCCTTGCTCTCGCGCAGGAATTCGGGCGAGAAGAGCAGGTTGAGACGTCGCACGCCACGAGCGGCATATTTCATGTAGAGGCTGCGGCAATATCCGACAGGAATTGTCGATTTGACCACGATCACCGCGTCGGAATTGACGTCGAGAACCATGTCGATCACCTCCTCGACGTGCGATGTGTCGAAAAAATTCTTCTCCGGGTCATAGTTGGTCGGAGTGGCCACCACGACAAAATCCGCGTCGGCGTATGCTTTTGCCGCGTCAAGTGTGGCGGTCAGGTCGAGATCGTGTCCCGCCAGATATTTCTCTATGTATTCATCCTGGATAGGGGAGACGCGTCGGTTGATAAGCTCCACCTTCTCAGGAATGATATCTACAGCCGTCACCCTGTTATGCTGGGCGAGAAGCACCGATATGCTGAGACCCACATATCCGGTGCCGGCAACTGCTATGTTCATGGTTGTATTGTGTTTTGTCGTAAGTTGGTTTGTTTCTGGTTATTCCGTTTTCAGCGGTATCGGTTTCCGGTCATGGCGAGTATCGCGTCCGATATTTCGCGGGTGTTGCTGAGTCTTGGAATTTTGCGCTGACCGCCGAGTTTGCCCGTGCCGACGCTTCTGAGCCATCGGTCGAACGTGCCGGCGGGCAGTGATATGATCTCCGGCGGGTCGAGGAATATGGTGTGCGACCGCTTGGCGTCGTAGTCCGAGTTAAGCTGGCGTAGCTCCCGGTCGAGTGCGGCGGCGAAGGCGCCGGTATCGGAGGGGGCGTGCAGCCATTCGACGAGCCACTGGTGGCGTCCTTTCGTGTTTCCTGTGGCGAACACCGGCGAAGCGGTGTAGTTGCGTATGGAGCATCCGTTCTCAAGACATGCCGCCGCTATGGCGCGTTCGGCGTTCTCTTCCATCAGTTCCTCGCCGAAGGCGTTGATGAATGTCTTGGTGCGGCCGGCCACGCGGATCTTGACAGGAGACGTCGACTCGACGCGCACGGTGTCGCCGAGATGATAACGCCACAGGCCGTTGCTCGAGGTTATGAGAAGTTCGTAGACGTGTCCGGCTCTTACGTCACGAATGGAAACTATGGTCTGCGACGGATCGCTTATGTCGATAAACTCGTAGAAGATGTCGTTGTCGATAAGCAGCAGCATGGCTGGATCCGACAGATCGTTCTGCACGGCAAAGAATCCTTCGGAGGCGTTGTATGTCTCGACGAAGTGCATTTTTGCCGGATCGGTCAGCGACGAGTATATGGCGCGGTATGGCTCGAACGATATTCCGCCGTGGAAAAAAACCTCAAGATTCGGCCATGCGTCGCTGATGCGGCTGACTCCGCGGGCGTGCATCACCTCCTTGATGACGGTCAGGAACCATGACGGTACACCGGATATGTTGGTTATGTCTGCATGCATCGAGGCTTTTACAAGAGCAGGCAGCTTATCCTGCCAGTCAGGCATGAGGGCTGTCCGCATGTCGGGCACCCGGAATCTGTCGGCAAGAGGATTGATGCGGCTGATGAGGGTCGCGCTCAGGTCGCCGACGCGAACTCGCGGGTCTGAGGGTTTCAGTTCGCTGGAGAACGATCCGCCGAGCACAAGGGCTTTGCCCGAGAAGATGCGCGACTTCGGATTGGCCCTGAGATAATGGGCCACGCAGTCGGATGCACCTTTGTAGTGGCAGCGGTGCAGACTGTCGCGTGTGACGGGTATATATTTCGACCGCCCTCCCGAGGTGCCAGACGACTGTGCGTAGTTGCGGCATACTCCGGGCCAGAGCACATCGGGCTCTCCTTCGGTCATGCGCATCACATCTTCTCTTATTGCTTCGTAGTCTGTGGCGGGAATCCTGTCGGTGAACTCTTCATACGTATTGCTGTTTTCAAGAATGTCGGCAAATCCGTATCGCCGTCCGGTCTCCGTGCCGGCGGCCCTGCGCAGAAGGCTTCTGAGCACTTTTCCCTGTATGAGGTGTGATTCGCCGCTCCATCTGTCGGAACGGCGCGCCTGGATGAGGAAAGGCAGACGGGCTATCGGTGTATAGTTCATGTGCGGAAGATAATGAATTCGTCCAAACGATTTCAATGTGTAGTTAAAACGTTAAAATCGACAAAAAGATATTTATATCTGCGCTAAATTTTATTATATAACTAAAAAGTGGTAAATTTGCGTTTGCCTCCGGCTCTGCGGCGCGGTGTCATGATGTGATCTGCTCCGTTCTGTATCTCAGGTTTATGTCGGGGGTGCATATGCAATCGGATAACTTCAGAATATGTTTTCATTGTCTGTACCTGCTGTATCATATGTGCTTGTCGCGGCGGTTTTCATCGCGGCGGTTGTGGCACGCTTTTACGGCATGCGTCCCTATGTGCGTGCCGCAAGGTTTGATAATCCTCCGCTTCCGGAAGAGGGCGACCCGTGCCCCGGGGCCTCGGTCATAGTCTATGCCCGGGGCGGCGAAGAGGAACTGGTCATGTCGGCGGTCCGCGAGATAAAGCGTCAGGATTATCCCGATTTCGAGGTGATAGTGGTATGTGACGCATCTATGGCGCAGGCTCATTACATCTCGGAGGAACTTGCCCGACAGTGGCCCGACGTCTATGTGACGTTCGTGCAGCCCGGGTCGCATAACCTCAGCCGGCGCAAACTTGCCACCACGATAGGCGTCAAGGCGGCCAAAGGGGAAGTGATAGTCACTACGGTGGCCAATATTGTGATCCCGTCGGAGAAATGGCTGAGTTCTCTCATGGCTCCATTCTGCAGCCTTGAAGGAGACCGTATCGATGTCTCGCTCGGCCTTTCATGCATGGACTTCGGCGAGCTGTCCGGACCGTTCAGATGGTACCGTCAGTTTGATTCAGTCCTGTCAAACGCGCAGTGGATCGGTTATGCGGCCGCAGGGTGTCCTTACAGGGGCGACGGCTATAATCTGGCGTTCCGCAAAAGCGTCTTTTTCGAGCACAAGGGCTATGCGGCGACAATCAATCTCCATTATGGCGACGACGATCTTTTCATCAGCGAGATTGCCGATGGATCCAACGCGCGTGTCGTGCTGGGGGAAGACAGCATTCTCATAACCCGTTGGGGGGAATCGGCCAACCGGGTGTGGAGCATCCGCAAGGCGAGGTATCTTTTCACCTCGCGCTGGCTTGTGCGTGCTCCCTTCATCAGAGCCACGGTTATGAAGTGGCTGCAATGGATTGTGCCGGGCTGTGCGGCAGGAGCCGCCATGACAGGTCTTCCCTCTCTTGCGCCTCTGGCCGCGGCCGCGGCAGGTCTGTTCTGGTTCTGGGGCATGGAGATATATCATTACCGCCGTCTCGCTCCGCGCATGAAGTCTGTGAGACTATGGTGGGGTGTGGTGCCTTTCTGGTTATGGAAACCTGTCGGAGACCTTATATTCCGACTCGACCATCATGGCAGCCGGATCAAGAACTTCACCTGGCAGCGGCCGACACGGTTCTGGAAGTGGCACTGAGTCGTCAGGCTTCCTTTTGAATGCGTAAGACGAAACATGAACACTAATATCAAGACATAATATTTTGGGAAAGAACAAACTGAAAAAATTTGCCGACATGGAGAAGTTCCGCTGCGTGCTTCAGTATCCGCGCGAGGAGCTGCTGCGTCTCGGCTTTCCGCACTCCGGACGATGGAACGGTGATGTTTTTGCCGCAACTGCACCGATCGTGCTTGAACTCGGCTGCGGACGCGGAGAATATACGGTCGGCCTGGCCAAGAGCGATCCGGCCCGCAATTTCATAGGTCTCGACATAAAGGGAGCGAGAATGTGGACCGGTGCCCGTCAGGTCGAGGAGGAGAAAATCACCAACGCCGCGTTTCTGCGTTGCGAGATCGAGAATATCGCGCATTTTTTCGCTCCCGGCGAGGTTGACGAGATCTGGATCACTTTCCCCGATCCGCAGATGCAGAAAGTTCGCAAGCGTCTCACATCGACCCGTTTCCTTGATCTCTACAGAAAGGTGATGCGCCCGGGCGGTGTTGTGAACCTCAAGACCGATTCTCCGTTTCTTTTCGAATATACGAGGCGGCTTGTGGAACTCAACGGATTCGAGACACTTGCCTGCACCGACGACCTCTATGAGTCGGGACTTGTCGATCCGGTCACATCGATCAAGACATATTACGAACAGCAGTGGCTCTCGCGCGGCAAACGGATAAAGCTGATCTCGTTCCGCCTCCCTGCGGAAGGTCAGCTCGTCGAGCCGGAGGCCGACGACATAGAGCGCGACGATTACCGCGCCATACCGCGCCCCTCTTTCCCCGGAATGTCAGAAAACAAACTATAAACGGAAATGGCTGTTACATTATATCCCAACCTGATACTCGACGCACTCCGCAATGTGCGTTATCCCGGCAACGGCAAGAATCTTGTCGAGAACGACATGGTCGAGGATGATATCCGTATCGACGGCTCGAAAGTCTCGTTCTCGCTGATCTTCGACCGCCCGACCGATCCTTTTATCCGCAGCGTGGTCCGCGCGGCCGAGACTGCGGTCAATACTTTCATATCTCCCGAGGTGGAGATCAAGGGCAATATTGCCGTTAAATACCGCAAGCCCGAGCCGGAGAAGAAGCCGGAGGTGCTTCCCGGCGTGAAGAACATCATAGGTGTCACCAGCGGAAAGGGAGGAGTCGGCAAGTCTACTGTCGCCGCAAATCTCGCGGTTGCTCTCGCAGCGCGGGGCTATAAGGTCGGCCTGCTTGACGCCGACATATTCGGACCTTCGATGCCTAAGATGTTCGGTGTCGAGGACGAGACCCTCTATATGGTCAGCCGTGACGGACGCGACCTGATCGAGCCGCTTGAGCGTTATGGCGTAAGAATGCTGTCGATCGGTTTCCTTGTCGACAAGGAGAAGCCGGTGCTGTGGCGCGGAGGAATGGCGAGCAACGCGCTGCGCCAGCTTATTGCCGACGCCTGGTGGGGAGATCTCGATTATTTCCTCATCGACATGCCCCCCGGAACGAGCGACATTCACCTTACGCTTGTGCAGACCTTGCCGATAACAGGTGTCGTAGTGGTCAGCACGCCGCAGGAGGTGGCTCTCGCCGACGCCCGCAAGGGTATCGCGATGTTCACTGATCCGAAAGTCAATGTTCCGGTGCTTGGAGTGGTGGAGAACATGGCCTGGTTTACTCCGGCGCGTCACCCCGACGAGAAGTATTATATCTTCGGTGAAGGTGGAGCGGCGCGCATGGCCGAGAAAGAGGGCGTGCGTCTGCTTGCACGCATTCCGCTTGTGATGGATATCATGAGCCATGCCGACGGCGGCGAGCCGGTGGCCGTGGAGCTTGAGAAGGATCCCGCAGGAGCCGGAGTCGAGGCAAGAGCGTTTGCCGCACTCGCCGACAATGTGGTCGAGGCTGTGACCGAACGCAATCTCAATGCCGCTCCGACACGTAAGGTCGAAGTCGGCAAGTGACACCTCAAAATCTACGATAAAAAGAAATCGGGCACGATCAGTAGTCGTGCTCGATTTCTTTTTCGTTTTCGGTGCGTTTCCTTTCGGCTTCGCGGGTGATGTGGCGTATCTGATACCAAAGAAGTATGGCCGAGGTGATCGAAGCTGCCATGTCGCTGATCGGGAAGGCGGCCCATACGCCGTCGAGTCCCATGAGCGGGGGAAGAGTCAGCAGAAGCGGTATCATGAAGATTATCTGGCGTGTCAGCGAGAGGAAGACCGCCTTTCCCGCCATGCCCAGAGCCTGGAAGAAGTTGGTGGCCACAATCTGGAAACCGACAATCCAGAACGAGATCATGGTGATGCGCAGACAGTTGACGGCGCATCTGATCTGCTCGGCGTCCTGCATGAACATAGATGCAATCGTGTGTGGATTGAAGACACCGAAGAGTGTCCCGACAGTCGTTATGGTTACCGCTGTGGCAGCTGCGAGCCAGAAAGTCCTGAACAGTCTCTTGTATCGTCCCGAGCCATAGTTGTAGCCTATGATCGGCTGCATGCCCTGGCAAATGCCGATGATGATGAAGACGAATATGGTGACATAGCGGTTGAACACCACAACGGCAGCGACTGCGTTGTCGCCTCCGTAATCGATCAGCGTGTTGTTGATGATGGCGTTGATACCCGAACCTGCCACATTGATCAGGAACGGTGCCATGCCGATGTAGAGCACCCCTCGTATTATCGGCCATTTGAACCTGAAGGCCCCGCGTGTGAAATGCAGTGTGTTGTTGCGGTTGAAGAAGTGGCTCATCACCCAGGTGGCGGTGACGAGCATCGATATGTCTGTGGCGATGGCTGCGCCGCGTATGCCCCAGTGGAAACCGAAAAGGAAGATCGGGGCGAGTATGGCGTTGAGCACGGCTCCGATCATGTTGGTGTACATCGCCTTGGCCGGATAGCCCGAGGCCCGCATCACGTTGTTGTAGGAGAAAGTTAGGTTCATCAGCACCATGCCCGGAAGCACCCACATGAGAAACTCGCGGGCGTAGGGCAGTGAATTCTTCGATGCGCCGAATGCACGCAGCAGCGGATCGAGAAAGAAAGAGAATCCGATGATATAGAGGATTCCGAAGATGATGGTGAGCTGCACGCAGTTGCCGAGAATTATCTCCGCGACGCGACGGTCGTTCTGACCCATCACGATTGATACGCGGGTCGCGGCGCCGGCCCCGACGAGCATTCCGAGCGCGGTGACGAGGTTCATGACAGGGAACGTCACTGCCATTCCCGCCACCACATACGGGTCATCGATGGCGTGTCCGATCACTATCGAGTCTATTATGTTGTAGACGGCGCTGACCACAGTGCCGATTACGGCCGGAAGACTGTATTTGAGCAGTAGCCGTCCTATCGGGGCGGTTCCGAGCTCGCGGAGTCGCTCTGTATTGTCTTGTATTTCCCTGGTCATTTATGCTTGTATGATATCGCGATGCAAAATCGGGAAGCAGTGTTGACTGCTTCCCGAGCCTGTACCCTGAGCCGGGGTCGAACCGGCACGGATTGCTCCACTGGTGTTTGAGACCAGCGCGTCTACCGATTCCGCCATCAGGGCCTTTGCAGATGCAAAGTTAATAAGATTCGCGCTATTTTCCAAATAAATGTTGCTGACGTGCTTTCTTTGGAAGAAAGTGGGCTTATTCGTAGCGTATGCGGGTTTTGCGCAGTATCTTCCAGTAGCCGTTCTCGAAAATGGCGGTGCCGGCGCTTTCTGTCACGATGCGTGTCACGCCTGTGGTGTCGGCGAGATCCTCGCCTGTGCAGCCGTTGCCGAGATATTCGGCTGGGTTGGAGAGCGCGACATCGACCACTTCCGGTTCATCGACCACGTGGAATGTGCCCACAAGGCCGTCGTTGGTGTCGAGACGGTATATCGTGTTGCCGGCGTTTATGCGTCGGTCGGCACGCACGAATATGCCGCGTGCGTTGGCGCGTCCGAGATATATGACGCGGAGTATCGGTTTCTGTTCCCGGGCGGCTTCGTGCGTGGTCTCCCTGCGTTCAGGCGCCACAGGCTCCTGCGTGCGGGCTGTCGGAGATGACGCGGCACGTGGCGCTGCTCCCGGTGTAAGCTGGCGTGTCAGCGTGGCGTTTTCCTCGCGCAGACGCGACACTGTTTCCTCAAGACGGTTCTTGTCGAGTCGCAGACGTTCGAGTTCCATGCCGAGGTCGGCCGATTTGCTCTCTTCAGCCTGAAGACGCCCGTGCAGTTCTTCGATCTCCTTGTTCTTGGCGGCTATCGCCTTGCGGGCCTGGTCGCGGAGTTCCGCGCTGTCCCCTCTGTCATCCGTGCCGTTGCCGTCGGGCTGGCGTTTCATGAGATTGGCCGCGTAGACCACGAGCCATATGACTATGCCGACAAGAACGGCCAGAACGAGCACATACACCCATGTGTGGCTCTCCTCTTGTGGACGTTCGGTCGCGGCGTCGGCCGCGTCTTTCTCGATGGCGTTCTGGTCAGACAGCAGCTCTTCCTGTGTCTGTGCGGTTGTGGCGTCAGTAGCAACGGCGTCATTTCCTGGCTCTGTCTCCGCCGGTGCCGGATTTTCCTGCAGCGCCGTGCCTGCGGCTTCTGCGGCCGCCGCGGGCTCCACTGCTTTGGCTTCCTCCTTTTTAGCCTGTTCCTTCGGAGCTGGAGCGGCGATGTTCATGGCCGATATCTGTTTGCGGACTCTTGATTTCGCAATTTTACCCTTGTCGCTCAGTGCCGGAGAGGTAAAGAATGTCACCGCCCAGAATTCCACGAGTTTATCCTTGTCCCACGATGAGTAGTCCGAGGGAACTTTCACGGAGTTGAAGGCCTTGAGGTTCTCCTTCTCTTTGGCTTTAAGGTTCGCATTCAGTCCTGCCATTGTCGTGGCCTTCACTTCATCGAGGTATCCTGACCCGTCGTTGGCGTAACGCAGATATGCCTTTGCCGTTATGGTGCGGGCTTCCTCCATCTCCTTGTCGGTGACTGCGGTGGCCTGGAGTGGGCAGATCGCCGCTATTGCCGCTATGACAAATGTCTTCAGTGATTGTATATTCATGACAGTGTATGTTTTGCTTATGGATATTGCTGGTTTACATCTCTTTTCTGAGGCGCGCCACGGGAATTCCCTGACGGTCGCGGTATTTGGCGACCGTGCGGCGCGATATGTCGTAGCCCTGAGCGAGCATCTCTTCCATGATCTTGCGGTCAGAGAGTGGATGCCGCTTGTCTTCTGCCTTGATAAGAGCGGCTATGCTTGCCTCGATTTTCCGGTTCGTGGCCGCTTCCGCACCCTCTTTCTCCTCGCCTATAGTGTCGCTGAAGAAGAATCTCAGCGGGAAGATGCCCCAGGGCAGGGCGACCGACTTGTTTGACGTGACTCGCGATATGGCCGATATGTCAAGTCCTGTCAGGTCTGCGATGGTCTTTATCATCATTGGCTTGAGCCGATAGACATCTTCTGTCCTTAAGTATTCTTCCTGAATCTTCACTATCGCGGTCATCACGGCCATCATGGTCTGCTGTCGCTGTGTGAGGATTCGTATGAAATCTCGCGCGTCGTTATAGCGCGACACGATGAACTCAGATCCTTTTCGTGGCTTTCCGCGGGATGTGCGCTCGAGGTTGCGCATGGCCTGCTCGAAACTCTCTTCCACGCAAAGCTCGGGTATACGGTTGTTGAGCTGGATCGTGATCTCGTCATCCTCTATGCTGACTATGAAATCGGGGATTATGATGTTGGAAGCCGCTGATGGGTCGTTGCCGAGTGCGGCTCCCGGTTTGGGGTTGAGAGTGAGTATCAGATCTAACGCTTCCGACGCCTCCTGCTCGGTCATGTGTAGCCCTGATATGATGCGGTGCTTGTGTTTCATTGTGAACGCCTCGTAGGCGTCGCTGATGATCCGCAGTGCGTCGTCTCTCCGCTTATCCTGCGGCATGGCCTGGAGCTGCATGAGCAGACAGTCCTGCAGGTCGGACGCTCCTATGCCCGGCGGGTCGAGACTTCTGACTGCAGCGAGAGCCTGGCGGGCTTCATCTTCTGTCACTTCGATGCCCGGCCCGAAGGCCATGTCGTCGATCAGGTCACGGAGAGTTCGGTGCAGATAGCCGTTGGGATCAAGACTCCCGATTATGAAGCGGGCGGCGGCTTCAGTGGACGGTGTCAGATTTCGTTCCGACAGTTGGGAGAGAAGATGGTCGTAGAGTGTTTCTGTCTCGTCGGTCGGCGAGAAAACGTAGTCTTCGCTACGTTTCGGAGGAGTGTAGACAGGATAGCGGCGGGTGTCTTCCTCGGTGGTCTCATCTTTGACGCCGAGTGCCGGATTGTCTTCAAGTTCCCGCTCCACGGCCTCGTCGAGCTCGGGCGCGTTGGCCTCGAGCAGCCTGACGAACCGGAGCTGCTGTTGCGAGAGTCGGATGCCGATCTTCTGTGTGAGTTCAAGATTCTGTGATGGCATGGCGTGATGCGGGCGGTGTTGTGGATAATTGAAAATCCTCTGCCGTCGTGACAGCAAAGGATTCAAGTTTTGTCTGTACAGAAAGTGGGACTCGAACCCACACGCCCTCATCGGGCAAGGGATTTTAAGTCCCTCGTGTCTACCATTCCACCATTTCTGCGGCCGACGGATGACTCGGCTTTCAGTGTGCCTCGTCTTTTCCGCTATGCAAATTTAATCATAATTGCGCTTATTAGTCTGCAATTATACAAAAATTCACATTTATTCATATTGATTTGCATATGGCTGCAATTATCACGCAGCGGGTTCATTTAATTTTGCATTGTTAATCGTAAAAGGATAAGGATATGGACATGATGGAAATAAGGCGCTCTTATGCTCCGACAACAAAGCGGTTCGTGACACCGACTGGAACTGGACGTCCCATAAAGTATGGCGACAGAATCTTCGTGCGCATTGTAAGCATGCGTCAGTGCTGGCGGACTCTGGCGGAATTCACGTTGACCGACGTGAATGATTTCAGCGAGCTTATCGGCGAGCTTCGTCACCACACGCTGGGTGAGCGAGGACTCACTCGTCTCTATGTGCGTAATGCCACGCGCGGATGGAGTTTCGAACAGCCGTTTATGCTTTATGGTGAAAGAAAGCCAGTGCCGTCAGCATCGGTGTCGCGAAGTCCGGTGCAGCCTTCGGGCCGTCGGGAGATTCCCGAAAGTGTGCAGCTGCTCTATGACTGCTGATCTGTCTTGGCCGACGGTGTCCGGTCAGGGATTGTAGAGATCCTTGTTGCGGTAGTCGAGTATCTCTGTGGCGGCTTTAAGGGCTTCGCGTGCACGGCTTTCCGGATTGATGCGTATGGCGGCGAGGTAGTCGGCCATGGCAAGGCTGCGTCTGCCGGCACTCCAGTATTTTATGCCTCGCAGGGTCAGGGCCTCCTCGTCATCGGGATGCGAGGCGAGGTGGGCGGTAAGAATCTCTATGGCTTCTTCGGCTGCAAGGCCCTTGACTTTCGCTCTGATATTGTCTTCCATCGTATTGGGGTTAATGTTTGTTGATTACAGTGAGATTCTCGACGAACGGATCTTGTCGTGCATGAACACAGAGGCGAGACTGTCGAAAATCTCGGCGTTTTCGGTAGTGAGATATCTGGTGTCGCCTCCTTTGGTGCAGAGAACGTCGATTTCAGGATGTCTTCGCATGTAGTCTGCGAGACTTGTGCCGACAATCTCTCCCTGGGCGATGATATTGACTCCTTCGGGAGCGAACTTCCGGATTTTCGGCAGCAGGAGAGGGTAGTGCGTGCATCCGAGCACGAGGGTGTCGATCTCTGGATCTGCTTCCATCACTGTGTCGATATATTTCTTTACGAAGTAATCTGCTCCGTCGTTGCCGGCCTCCCCGGTTTCTATAAGCGGCACCCACATGGGACATGCCGTTTCGGTTATTCTCATTTCCGGATACAGTTTCTCGATCTCCATTCTGTATGAATGGCTGCGCACGGTGCCCGGAGTTGCGAGCAGCCCGATGTGGCGTGTGCGGCTGATTTCTCCTACGGCTTCGACGGTTGGGCGGATCACTCCGAGCACCCTGCGCCCCGGATAACGGTCGGGGAGCACCTGCTGCTGGATCGAGCGGAGTGCTTTGGCCGAGGCGGTGTTGCAGGCCAGGATGACGAGGTGGCATCCGTGGCGGAACAGTTCCTCCACTGCCTGGCGGGTGAAGTCGAACACGATGTCGAAACTGCGCGTGCCATAGGGGGCGCGCGCGTTGTCACCGAGATACAGATAGTCGTATTGCGGCAGTTGCCGTCTTATTCCGTTGAGAATTGTCAGACCGCCGTAGCCCGAGTCGAATATTCCGATTTTTCCGGCAGTGTGCTCCATTTTCTTGCTTGATTGACAGTGTGTGTTGGTTCGCGTGCGTTGGCGCGGAGTGCAAAGTTACAAAAAAAGCCGGAAACCATCGGATTCCGGCTCTCTTATTTTAGACCCCGTACCACAAAAAATGTTAATGCAGGGTCTTATATGTTTTTATTTGATGCCGAGCTTGGCTTTCACCTGCGGGGTGATGTCTACAACCGGCGATGCGTAGTAAAGAAGAAGCTGTGGAGTGTAGTTCTCGATCATGCTGAATCCGCCCTCTTTGCCTACAGACTCTACGGCGTCCTTGATCTTCTGCGAGATGGGGGCCATGAGTTCCTGCTGCTGGCGCTGCATGTCCTGATCTGCGCTCTGGAGGAAGTTCTGCACCTTGGTCTGGTAGTCCTGGAATTCGCGGGTCTTGCGCTCCTTGATGGCGGGGAGCTCGTCGTCTTTCATGTTGGACAACTCGTCGTACATTCTCTTCATCTCTTCCTGAAGGCGGGCGTATTCGTCTTCATATTTCTTGGAGTTGTCGGCCAGTTTTTTCTGGGCTTCCTGAGTCTCGGGCATTGCCTGGATAAGCGCGTCTGTGTCTACGACTCCGATCTTGAGAGTGGTCTGCGCCGAAGCGCCGAACATGGGCAGCGCGATCGCCACTGCCAGAAGAATTTTCTTTAACATTTGTGGTTATGTGTTAGATTAATTGTTGTCAGTGTGACGGATTTCAGATGTGGTCAGCGTGAGTATCCGAGCTTGGCGAGCACTTCGTTGCTGACGTCGATGCGGGGAGAGGCGAAGACTATGCTCTGGCTCGACGCGCGGTCGAATATGGCCTGATAGCCTTTCTCTTCCGAAACGGCCTTGACCGCGTTGTATACATCCTCCTGTATAGGCTTCATCAGCGACTGGCGTTTCTTATATAGCTCCCCCTCCGGGCCGAAATATTTGTAACGCAGGTCGGTGGCCTCTTTCTCCTTGGCCACGATCTCTTCCTCGCGTTTCTTTTTCTGGTCGTCGGTCAGGAAAACCATGTCGGCCTGATAGTTCTTGTACATTGTCTCGGCCTCTTTGGTGACCTCGTTGACCTCTTTCTCCCATCTGAGGCTGACCTGGTTGAGCTGCTCGTTGGCCATTTCATAGGCCGGAACGTTGCGGAGTATGTATTCCATATCGACGAGTGCGAACTTCTGCGCCGAGGCCGGCAGCATGGCGGCCAGTGTCACGAAAATGGTTATAAACAGTTTCTTCATATGTCGTTTTTTCTTGATAAGACACGGCTCTCTGTCAAAAGGTTTATGCGCCGAGTCTGAATAAACGTTAACGGCAGCCCCGAGCGTCGGGGGCGGCGTGCTCAGAGTCAGTCAGTAGTGTCAGAACTCCTGTCCGAGCACGAAGTGGACCTGGCTTCCTCCGCGATGTCCCCATACCTTGTCGAAGCCGTAGGCCCAGTCGATGCCGAGATATCCGAGGATTGAGAGGTAGACGCGCGCGCCGACGCCTGCGCTGCGCTTCAGGTTGAACGGCGAGAAGTCGCTCACGCCTGTCCAGCAGTTTCCGGCCTCGGCAAACGCTATGGCGTAGATCGTGGTTGAGGGCTGGAGCAGGAAGGGGAAGTGAAGCTCGAAAGTGAACTTGCCGTATGCGTAGCCTTCATATCCGGAGGGGGTGAACTGACCGTTCTCGTAACCGCGCATCGAGATTGTCTCTGTGGCGTAGGTGTAGCTTCCGGTCATGCCGTCTCCGCCGAAATAGAATGTCTCGAACGGGGTCTTGAGATATTTGTTCCAGCTTCCGATCAAGCCGAAGTCGGCGCGGGTCATGAGCACGAGTGTCCACTTGCCGTCGGGATCGGTGAGAGGGGTGAATGTCTTGCTCTTGAAGCGCAGTTTCCAGTATTCGATCCATTTGTAGGTCTGAGAGCGTGCGCGTTCGCGCGATTCGGAATCGGTGTTGTTGTAGCTGGCGAGTTCCGACAGCCTTTTCCAGTCCTTGTGTCCGAACATGTCGGCAGGCGGGGTCATGGTCAGATCGATCGAGAAAGTCGATCCGCGGCGGGTGTAGATCGGGTTGTCGATGCTCGAGCGCGACAGGGTAAGGCCGAGTGTGAGCGAGTTCGATGTTCCGTTGCGCATGTAGTAGAGGTAGTCCCAGTTCTTCAGATAGTACCAGCGGTAGCCGAGCGTGGCCTGGAACTGGAAGTAGTCGTCGGGCCAGCTCAGGCGCGTTCCGAAGCCGATGGTGGCTCCGGCGAGCTGAAGCACCTTGTTGGGGTCGTAGGCGTTCTGGAGAGCGTATGATGAGTAGTTGGTGTTGTATGAGTACTGGTTCCAGATCGCGGTCTGGTATGCGTTCTGCCACGCGCTGTTGTAGAACTGCGAGTTGATGCCTGTCGAGCGGCTGAAGTCGAGCGATACGCCGAGCGAGTTGGGGCGGTTGCCGCCGATCCACGGGTCGAAGAACGATATCGAGTAGCTCTGGTAGTACTTCGCGTTGGTCTGTGCCGATATAGAGAATGTCTGACCGTCGCCGCGCGGTATAATGCCTTTGTAGCTCTTCGGGTTAAAGAGGTTTTTCATCGAGAAGTTCGAGAACGACAGCGCCACCTGGCCCGTAAGGCCGGACTGTCCCCAGCCGAACGAGAGCTGCATCTTGTCGTTGGCTTTCGAGGTCAGGTTGAAGAGAATGTCGACTGTACCGTCGTTTTCGTTGGGCTCGGGGCGTATGTCGAGGTTCTCGGGGTCGAAGTGTCCTGAGGCGGCGATCTCGCGGGCGGAGCGCATGAGGTCGCTCTTCGAGAAGAGCTCGCCAGGTCGCACGCGCAGCTCGCGGCGGATCACTTTCTCGTAAAGCTGGTCGTTGCCGTTGATCACGACGCGGTTGACGCGAGCCTGCGGCCCCTCGATCACACGCATCTGCAGGGCGATGCTGTCGCCGTCGATCCTCTCTTCGATCGGCACAAGCTGGAAGAAGAGATATCCGTTGTCGAGATAGAGGTTCGACACGGCGTCGTCGTCATCCTGAGTGCGTTTGTTGAGATATTTCTGGTTGTAGACGTCGCCGGGATAGATGCCCAGAATCGTGTTGAGTGTCTCGGTGGGGTAGATCGTGTTGCCTACCCACGAGATGTCGGAGATGTAATACTTCTTTCCTTCGTCGACGGTGAGGTAGATGTCGACCGACTTGTCGTTGTATCTCGCCACTGAGTCGTGGGTGATCTTTGCGTCGCGGTAACCCAGTTCGTTATATTTGTCGATGATGCGGTTGCGGTCATCGGCAAAGTCGCGATCCACGAATTTTTTCTGGCTGAAGATCTTGAGAAGGTCGCTGTTCTCGTTGGTCTTCTTCATTACGTTCTTGATCTTGCGGTCGGACAGAACCTCGTTGCCGTCGATATATATCTTGTGCACCTTGACCTTGTTGTTGCGGTTCACGTTGACGTTGAGTATCACCTGGTTCTCTTTCGAAAGGTCGGGCTGCTGAGAGATCTTCACCTCGGCGTTCTTGAATCCTTTCTTGGAGTAATAGTCTTCGATGATGTGTTTCGCCTGGGCTATGATATTGGGTGTGAGCTGCTGCCCCGATACCATGCCGAGTCGTTCGGTGAGGTCTTTTTTCTCGCCGCCCTTCACGCCTTCGAACCGCATTTCCGACATGCGCGGCTGTCGCTGCAGGGCGATCTCGAGCCAGACCTTGTCGCCGGCGGTCTTGACCGCGTTGATCTCGACTTTCGAATAGAGACCCTGACGCCAGAATCTCTTCACGGCGTCGGTCACGGCCTGGCCGGGTATGTCGATGCGGTCACCGACCGACAGACCGGAGAATCCGATCACAAGATAATGGTCTGATTCCGGAATGCCGGTCACGTCGATGCCTGCTATCTCGTAAGATTTGGGTATCGGCGAATAAATCACGTCCGGACTGTAGACTGTGTCTGAGGGAACCGTCGGGGTGTCGAGTTTTATGTCGAGTGCCGACACTCCGAATGCAGGCACAACTGCGAGGGTAAGGATTATTTTCCTGATATGTTTCATAGAAATGTTGTGGTCGGATTCAGTTTGGGTTCTCCTCCTTCACCTGATCGGAGGTCTTGCCGAAACGGCGTTCGCGGCTCTGATAGTCGACGAGAGCCTCAAGAAAGGCTTCCTGCCCGAAGTCTGGCCATAGTATCGGGGTGAAGTATAGCTCGCTGTACGCGATCTGCCAAAGCAGGAAGTTGCTTACGCGGTGTTCGCCGCCTGTGCGGATCAGCAGGTCGGGATCGGGCAGGTCTTCTGTCGAGAGTCTTGACGCGATGGTCTTCTCGTCGATTCCGCCGGCCGACAGACGTCCGTCAAGCACATCTTCGGCTATGCGGCGCACGGCGCGCGTGATCTCCCAGCGTGAAGAATAGCTGAGGCAGAGATTCAGGTTGAGTCCGTCGCAAGCGGCTGTGGCGTCGCGGCCTGCCTCAAGATCCTTGCGCACCTGTTCGGGCAGTCGGTCGATCTCGCCGAGAAGACGGATGTGGACATTGTTGGCTAAAAGTTCGGGAGTCTCCTTGCGAATGGCCCATCCGATCAGATACATGAGTGTCTCCACCTCCTGCGGGGGGCGGTTCCAGTTCTCGGTCGAGAAAGCATAGAGGGTCAGGTGTTTTATGCCGAGATCCGATGCGTGGCGGGTTATGTTGTGCACGCTGTTGACGCCTTCGGCGTGGCCTTCGCTGCGACCGCGCATGCGCTCGCGTGCCCAGCGTCCGTTGCCGTCCATGATGATGGCCACGTGACGCGGTATGCGTGTCATGTCGAGTCTGTCGGTCAGTTCTTTTATCTTGTCCATCTGTAGTCCTGAATCGAAAGGAACGCGTCCTTTCAGTCTTTGTAGTGGCAAACGGCGCACCGTTTGCTGAACTCATAGCTTATGGTGAGCGTCAGTGTCGAGTACCAGTCGGTATTCTTCATGAACTCGCTTCTGATGCCGAGCGGATCCGAAAGCGCCGGGCCGTCGAGCTTGTCGCTGAATGTCTTTTTCATCAGAAACTCGAGTCCGAGATTCCAGCGGCGTGCCGGCTTGTACTTGAATCCGATGCCGAGAGGGATCGTGAAGGCCGCACCGGTCTCGGAGTCGACGCTCCATGCAGTGACGCTCACTCCTGCGGTTATGTAGGGAGTCCATCTCTTCAGCTTCCGGTATGTCTCGCCCATGCCGTAGTTGAAGAAGTGGAACTCGAACATCTCGCCGAGTTCGTAGAATGTGGTCGAGAAACTGAAGTTTCCGTTGTCGGGAAACACGTTCTCCATCTGCGACGAGTCGCCGCGCAGACCGCCGACATAGAAGTTTGTCTTCAGGTTTATGCGCGGGTTGACGATGTAGCGGAAGAGCAGCTCGGCGTCCCACCCCGGATTCTGGAAAAGATTCGCTGTGTTGGCGTCTCCCAGATAACCTGTCATGCCGAATCCTCCGCCTATGTCGAACCTGTAGTCTTCCTGGGCGCAGGCCTGTTGCGTCACAGAAATCGAGGCTGCGGCAAGAAGTGCCGTTGCGGCGCGTCTCTTCAGTCGGTCTCTTTTTTCTTTCATCCCTTCATCCTTGTCCTTTCCCTCTTGTTGTCTCTTGATTAAGTTGCTGTCAGATTATCGGTGTGAACGTGAGTCTTGTGAGCACTCCCTGCCATATCGTGTCGTAAAGCGTGCCGTCGGGCGCATAGCCGCCGAACAGATATATGTAGGGGCATTCCCATGTCACGATATCGCCGTCGGTCTCGACCTTTATGCGGGCTTGACGGCGTGCGCTCTTTTTCCACGCGTCGGAAATGTTGGCCGACATCTCGCGTGCCGACACTATGTTGTCAACTCCGACCATGGCGGGAATCTCTTCGGGAAGCTGGAGGCTTGTCGCTCCCGTAGCCCAGTTCACTCCGTTGTTGTATGATATGTAGACTGTGCGGTTGAACGTGCCGTCGGCCTTTCGGCCTCCGAGCAGCATCCACACGCTGTATTCGATCATTGTCTTGCCGTCGGACGATGGCCTGTAGTTGTAATAGGGTATTACAGATGCGCTTTCGAGCGCGGGTATTCCACCGTGACCGAGCTGCACCCACTCGCTTCCGTCGAAGGCCCATGTCACATCGGAGTATGTGCCGTCGCGAAGTATGCCTCCAGCAAAGAACGCCACCGGTGATGAGGTCCATTTGTTGGCAAGTGTTACAAGATTGGATGTTCCCGAAACCGGGAAGTTATCCGGTATCTCGCTTATTCTCAGGTTTGTGAGCGGATATTGGGCGAATTCGGTCCTGTCGTCAGAAATCCGGAGTCCGACCACTGTGCCGATGTAGCCGCCGAGCATCGCCGACCATTTTTCGCCGGTGTCGGTCCAGACCGACATGTCGTCGGTGCTGTAGAGCGATCCGGTTGTGTCGAGCATCCAGATCCGGTCGTCGGTGGCGGTCAGCGTGCTGATGTCGGGAGTGAACGGCAGGGTGATCTCTCTCTTTGTCCAGTTGTATGCCTCAAGATCATCGGTTGTCGAGAGGGTGAGCGTGCCGTCTTTCTCTTCGATGATTGAGACTGTCTGTCTGCCGGCCTGTACTGTTTTCTGACGCCGGGGAGAGCCAAGACGCGAAGGAAGTGATGCCAGTGCGGTCTTGTCCCAGTATAGCGAATCGGAGTCAGTGTTGTGCACGTTCACCTTTATGCGGTAGGAGATGCCGGCCGAGTTTTCGTCGGTCTTCACGCGTAGCACGACGTTGCCGGTGAAGTCTATCGAGTCTGAGGGATTGCTCTTGTAGTCTATCTCTCCCTCCCGTGTGGTGCCGCCGCTCATCTCGATCACGGCCTCGGAGACTGTGCTTGCGAATGTGATGTCGGCCACGACTTTGTCTATCTTTGTGCCCTTCCGCAGCGAGTCGGCGTTGAAAATCACGCCGTGCTGCAGGTCGATCGCGAAGTATGCCGAGTCAAGACCGGGGTTGTCGATGTCTGCCTTGAGGTTGAATGCCGTTACTGCCAAACTGACGGGATCCTGATATATTTCGGATTCCGTCTCCTTGTTGCACGAAGACATGGCTGCTGCGCCTAAGATGAGAGCCGCAACTCCGGATGTGGAAAGAATGCTACTTTGATTCACTGTTTCAAAATGTTCATTAAAAACGTGTTGCGCCCCCAAAGGCACTTCCGTCGCAATAAATGCAGCCTGTGATCCGGCTTTCCGCCGGGTCATGGCTATATCTTTTCAACTTGCAAATTTAGCATTTATCCTCGATATAGTCACTATAAATACATTAGAAAATGTTTTTTAAGGAATTTTAGCACGCGTTCAGTGCGTATTCTGTCGTAGAGTCCGCGGCTCATGAAGCTGTCGAGCAGTGTGCGTCCTCCTTCGACCATGAGCGATGTCACGCCGTGCAGCTCGAACAGGATTCGCATGTTTTCCTCAAGGTCTGTCTGCGGATCGAGGATTATCGGGTCTCTGCGGAATATATTGAGTCGGTTGCGCGTCGCCCGGTCGCTCAGACGCGGGGAGTCGAATATGACGGGCCGGGGGCTTTCTCCGGGCCAAAGCCGTGTGGTCAGCGAAGGGTTGTCGGAAAGAAGAGTGCCTGTGCCGGCCATTATGGCGTCGCACATGGCGCGTTCGGAGTGCATGAGAGTCTTCGTCAGGGGCGAGGATATGGGAATAGGCGATCCGTCGTCGGCCGCCATGTGCCCCTCTTCGGTCTCGGCCCATTTGAGCAGTATCCAGGGACGGTGGTGGGTCTGGGCGGTGATGAAGCGAATGTTGATGTTGCGACATTCTTCCTCCAGACAGTTCTCGGTGACTTCTATTCCGGCCTCACGCAGCATTCTGACGCCTCTGCCCGATACGCGTGGGTCAGGGTCTCCGATGCCTGTGACAACGCGCCGAATGCGGCGTTCGCAGAGCATGACGGCGCATGGTGGCGTCTTGCCGTAATGCGAGCATGGCTCGAGTGTGACATATATGGTCGATGACGGTATCAGGGCCTCGTCTGACGGCCTGACCGAGCGCATGGCGTTGACTTCGGCGTGGGCTTCGCCGTATTTCCGGTGAAATCCCTCTCCGATTATACGTCCGTCGGGAGAGACGATAACGGCTCCCACCATCGGGTTGGGCGACACGTGCCCTGCACCGTATGACGCGAGCTGAACGGCGCGTCTCATGTATCTTTCGTCGGTTTCTTTTTCTGTCTTTTGCATGGTGCGGTAGAATTGGCTGTCTATTTTGTCAGAACCTCACGCCTGTCGATATCTGGAAGTTCTCGATGCCCGAAATGAATCCGACCGAGTCTGTCAGAAAGTAGTTGCCGTGGAAATTCGAGGAGCCTGTTATGAAGAACTGTCTGTTGGTGTATGTCAGCGATGCCATTTGTCGGAATCCCATCGACAGCAGGTTGCGCCGCCCTTCAGACGAGTCTGAGGACGAGAATGATATGCCGGCCGAGGGCAGGGCTGTGAAGTTGAGTAGAAAGTGTTTGTTCATCACCCAGTTGTAGGAGTATCCGCCCATCACGTTGACCGAGTTGTAGTTGAGCGAGTAGCCGTCTAACGGAATTTCCGACGAGTCTTTTATCTGGTCTGGAAGTCTGGTGAAGTCGAAGTCGCAGTCATAGAATGTCCCGGTCAGTCCGAGCATCCACGAACCGGCGCTCCTGAGCTGGTAGTTCGAGAGGTTGTATGCTGCCGCATAGCTGAATTTGCTGTAATTGAATATGTAGAAGGCGAGTGCTCCGAAGGCTTTGAACTCCAGACCGTCGAACGGGATGTCGTCAATCTTGTCGTGCCCGAATTTTCTTATGGTTGTGTCGCCGTCGTTTTTCCAGTAATATCCTTCTCCATACAGGCGGGCGCACGAAAACGAGAATCCGAGCTTCTTGTGTTTCGATACCCGGTCGGACAGGGCCGAGTTCATGTCGATCGAGTAGCTGGCGCTCAGTATTGAGTAGTTGGCCTGGATTCCGATGTTGGCGTAGAGGTCGCTGATCATGAAGAGGGGGTTGCCGTCTTCGAAGCGGAACATATAGGCATCGGTCCAGTTGTCGGAGACGATTCGCACTTTGCCGTGTTTCCCTGTGCCTGACACATAGGCCGGATCATATGTGTTGAACACACTCTCCGCCCATCTGTAGACGTTGACGCACCAGTCTATGAACGCGGGGTATTCCGCTGTCGTGTCGTTAATGTCGAGGCGGCGGTCTCTGGCAAGTTTTTTCCAGTCTGTCTTCAGGGTGCGGCTGATCGTGATGCTGTCGGCGGGTTGCGGCGAGGCCTTGATCCCGAGCTCGAGATCCATGGAGAACGTGCTGCTGCCGGCCCGCGCAGTGGCGCATGCTGACAGTGTGATGATTGCAGACAGTATCAGGGCAATTGTAGACTTCGGCATTGGCTGTCGGAGTGTTATGACTGTTGTCAGCGGGTGATGCCCCGGCGGTCGAGGGCCGACTGATAACGCACGGCGTTTTCAAGATGTCTGTCGTATGTGGCAGCGAAGTTGTGTGTTCCTGAGAAATCTTCTTTGGCGCACATATACAGATAGTTGTGCGGCTCGGCGTCGAGAATGGCGTCGACTGTGGCCACGCTTGTGGTGCGGATCGGGCCCGGGGGCAGTCCGGCGTGAAGGTAGGTATTGTAGGGAGATTCTTTTTTCAGGTCGGCTTTTGTGATTCGCTGGATTGTGAAGTCTCCCGCAGCGAATCTTACGGTCGGGTCTGCCTGGAGGCGCATGTTGTTGTGCAGGCGGTTGATATATAGTTGTCCGATTGTGCCCTTCTCCTGCATGGCGTTGGTCTCCTCATCTGTTATCGAGGCTATGGTCATCACGTCTGCGGGCGAGAGGCCCGCGTCGGCGGCCTTTGCCGTGCGCTCTTCGTTCCAGAGGAAAAGATAGTTATCGCCGATCTTGCGCACCAGATCGCGTGCTGAAGTGGTCCAGTATGTCTCGTAGGTGTCATCGAGAAAGAGTGCCATGGCATTTTGTGTCGTCAGTCCGTAGCCGGCCATCAGCGCTGGGTCGGCGAGCGCGTCCCGGAGCGAGTCGGCCGGAAATTCCATTTTCGCGCTTATGCGGTCTATGAGAAGCGGAAGGCTGCGGAATCCGTTGATGGTGATTCTTATCGGGGTCTGTGCTCCCGAGGTCAGTTTGCGCATTGCTCCGAGTGCGTTTGTGCCCTCGGCTATGACATACGATCCGTGTCGCTTGCTGAAGTCTGTGCGTCTGAGTCTTGCAAGACGCGTGACCGTGCGGGCGTAGTCATCTCCGAGATATTTCTCAAGACTGTCGCGCACGTTCTTTTCAGTCGCTCCTTTCGGAATCCGGATAGTCGCTTCCTGCTCGGCCTCCGACATGACCACTGGCCATAGCAGTATCAGGAATACGGATATGCACACGGCAAGTCCCAGCAGAATGACAAGCATCATTCTGCCGGAACGTGTGCTGGCTTCATGTCGCGGCCGTCCGCTCGGGCGACGTCCGGGCTGGGAGTCTTCCATCTGTTTCTGTCCGGAAATGCAGGCGTTATGCGTTTTTGTTCTTTTCAAGCTGGCGCTCAAGTGCATCGAGACAGAGATCCACGGCCTCCTCGAATGTGTCGGCGGTCTTCGATGCGAACAGATCGGCGGCCGGAGGGACGAGAAGCTTGATGCCGGCTTCCTTGTTCATCGATGTCTCGGGCTTTACAACCTTAAGTGTTACCTCGACTTCGGTGATCGCCTCGAATCTTCGCGACAGCTTGTCGGTCTTCTTATTGATGAAATTCACGAGTTTGTCGGTGATGTCGAAATGAATCGCTTTGATCTTTGCTTCCATAATCCTTGATTTTTTAGGTTTGTTTCAGGACGTGGAGAGTTATGGTCCCGTTTACAAAGATAAACAAAATTTCGGAATTTATTGTTAGCCGGCGCGGTGAAATTTTGCAAAAAAGTCAGGTGCAGTTATGATTCTTTTTCAATTTTGCCGCTGCGGGGGTGGGCAGTGCGGTAATTGGCTATGAGTTCGTTGATGCTTAGGTGTGTGTATATCTGTGTGGTTGACAGCGATTCGTGTCCGAGCATCTCGCGGACGGCATCGAGGTCGGCGCCGTTGTTGACCATGGCTGTGGCGAATGTGTGGCGCAGGGTGTGCGGGCTTTTGCGTCCGGCCGATACGCCGGCGAGCGCGTCGCGGGTCATGGTGTAGAGCGATACTTTCGATATGGCCCCGTGCGGACCGGCGATCAGCGGAGCAGGAACGGGCAGGTCGGGATAACGGCTGTCGCGTATGGTCTGCCAGCGTGATATCTCGTCTGCCAGTTCCGTCGGCAGGGGTAGCGCGCGCTGTTTGCCTCGTTTGCCGGTGACGCGTATTTCTCCTGCCGCTCTGCTGATGTCGCGGTCGGTCAGTGCGAGCAGCTCGGCCTGGCGGAGACCGAGAGAATACATCAGCGTCAAGGCTATGTGGGCGCGTTCCGCCGCAAAAGATTCATGTGGTTCTTCAAGAAGTCTTTCGACCTCGGATTCTTTTATGAAGTCGGGCAGATGTCTGCGTTTTTTTGCGAGAACCACGTCGGCGGCGGGGTTGGAAGAGAGATGGCCGCGTTTCATCGCCCAGTGGTAGAACGCGCGCAGGCTCTGCACTTTGCGGCGCAGAGTCGTGGCTGTCATGCCGTTGTCGGCGAGCGATCCGGTCCACGCCCTGATATCCTGCTGGACCGCGGCGGCGAGGGGGGAATCGATTGCATCTTTTTCCGTCGGGGAAAGCCAGACAGCGAACTGCCGCAGGTCGCGGCCATATGCCTCGACGGTGTTCGGGCTTGCCCGCTGTTCTGCCTCCATATAGGAGAGGAATTCATCTGTCAGACAGCGTTTCATATTTTCTGCCGGTATCTATCTTTATATACTGATACGACAAAACGGTATGACGTCCCTGCGGGACGCCACACCGGAAGTGTGTTCCGTTATGTCGAAAGTGAAAGAGGCTGATTACTGCTCTGCCTGACGGAGCTGCTGAACGTAGATCGCTTTCACCATCTTCTTGCGGTTGGTTACCGAAGGCTTCTCAAATGCCTGGCGGGCACGGAGTTCCTTGATGATGCCTGTTCTTTCAAATTTGCGTTTGAATTTCTTTAAAGCTTTCTCGATGTTCTCGTTCTCTTTAACTTGTACGATAATCATGTTTAGTGAATATTAATTTTGTTTTTTATTTGTTATTCTAATTGAAAGGCTGGCGGTGTGATCCGCATTGCCTGATGCCGGGCATGTGGCTTTGCAGCTTCGTTATGCCTTGCAGCGTGCAAAATTAGTCAAAGTTGACAGATTGACAAAATATTTTCGTAAAAAATTAACCATAAAAGCTTTCCACTATGAAAAAATCATTGCTTTGCATGGCATTGGCCATCTCTTTCATTTCCCCTGTTTTCTCTCAGGATCATTCCACCGACCCGTCGAAGTATTATCTTGTTGTCGACGACGTGGTCGACAGTCAGGCATTTCTCCCCGCGCCTCCCGACACGCTCTCGGCGCATTATGCCTACGACCGCGAGCAGTATGAGTGGGGCAAGTCTATGCGCGGCACCGAGAGGGGGAGCCTGGCAGTCGCCGATGCCAATCTGGGTGACGGCTGGCTCGACCGTGATTTCAGCGAGGCGTTCGGAATTGCTCTGACAGAGGAGAACGCTCCGCAGATCTATAAACTTATCAATAATATGAAGGAGGATGCCGGCGACCTGTCGACCCGCTCGGCCAAAAATCATTATATGCGTCCGCGTCCATTCATGGTGTTCAACGAACCCTCGGCCACTCCCGGTGACGAACCGGCTTTGCGCAAGAACGGCAGTTATCCGTCGGGTCACACGGCCATCGGCTGGGCCACAGCGCTTGTTCTTGCGGAAATCAATCCTGCCCGCAAGGCTGAGATCATACAGAGAGGGTATGATTTCGGACAGAGCCGAGTGATCTGCGGTGCGCATTATCAGAGTGACGTCGATGCCGGCCGAATAGTCGGTTCGGCGGTCGTGGCCGCGCTTCACGCCGACAAAGGTTTCCAAAAGCAGCTTGCCAAAGCGAAGAAGGAATTTAAGAGCTTGTTTAAAAACAAATGTGAATAAGAAATGAGCATCAGTCGGATGCTCAGACATTTATCCTTTGTAGA
>VSPN01000018.1 GCA_009775355.1 Muribaculaceae bacterium | reverse complement strand
ATACAAAAAGTAAGCCCAACTTCTGCCGTTCAGGAAGTTGGACTCGCCTTTTTATGGTTTAGCGGACAGTAATATTATTTTTTATGACGTAGAAACTTCTGATAATAAAGCATTATAAGAACATGACTCCCGAAGAAAGAGCAAGAATTAGGATTGACCGTTGGTTTGAGGATGCCGGATGGGAGGTGACCGACCGCGAACATTACTCGCCTGCATCCACGGCTGTAGCTATACGCGAGGGGTTGCTCGACGGAAACCTCGAAGCCGATTACTTCCTTTTTATCAATGGAAAGGCTGTCGGAGTGCTCGAAGCCAAAAGAAAGGAAGTCGATATCAATTCCTCTTATGTGGCAGAACAGGCAGAACGTTATACCCGTTCTGTACCTAAGTGCTATCAGACTATTGCCAATCCGCTTCCTTTGGTATATCTCTCAAATGGAGATTCCGTACTGTTCCGGAATCAGAATGATGAAGATTCACCCTATAATGAGATCAACCGCATCCACTCACCTAAGGAGATTGCCAAGCTGCTCGGAATAGATGACAGGTTTGCTGGACTGCCGACATTGCGGAAACGAGGTCTTCGGGATTGCCAGTATGAAGCTATAACCGGGCTTGAAAAATCTTTACGAGCCGGACAAAACCGCGCACTGATGGTATTGGCCACCGGAGCCGGAAAAACCTACACAGCAGTTACTGCAGCCTATCGTCTTCTGAACTACGCAAGGATGCGTCGCGTACTTTTTCTCGTCGACCGGAACAATCTCGGCAAACAGGCAGAGGGGGAATTCGGAACCTACAAGCTCACGGAGACCGGCGATCCATTCAACACGATCTACGGAGTCGAACGCCTGAAGTCAGCCTCTATCCCGAAGTCGGCAAATGTTGTCATATCAACAATCCAAAGATTGTTTGCTTTCCTGAAGGGAGAACCTATAACGAGTGACAACGATGATGAGGAAGAAGGAGGTACAGCGACATCTGAAGAAATAATTCTTCCTCCCAATCCGCAGTTGCCACCCGACTATTTTGACCTTATCATAATCGATGAGTGTCACCGCTCAATCTACGGCAACTGGAAAAAAGTGCTTGAGTATTTCAACGCCGCCCGCATCTTAGGACTTACAGCAACCCCGGTTCAGGCCACTATGGAGTTTTTCAATAGCAATATGGTAGTCAACTACACTCTTGAAAAATCGATAGTGGATGGAGTGAATGTCGGATGCCGTGTCTATCGCATCAAAACAAAAGAAACAGAGGAAGGTGGTGCTATACGCGTAGGCGACAAACTACGTCAGATCACCCGCTACACCGGCACTGTAGAGACATTCAGCAGTCGAGAGACACAAAGTTACACCAAGGAGGAGCTAAACCGCTCCATCATCAACCCGGCTCAGATAAAACTTATTCTCCAGACCTACAAGGATGCCGTCTATACGGAGATGTTTATTGAGCCGGAGCGGGAACCGAATTTTGACTACCTCCCCAAGACTCTTATATTCGCGCTCAACGAGGCACATGCCAATAACATTGTCAGGATTGCCCGTGAGGTATTCGGCAAAGATAACGATGAAAAATTTGTCCAGAAGATCACATATTCATCTGGCGACAGCGATGCCCTAATACGTTCTTTCCGCAACGACAAGGAGTTCCGCATTGCAGTCACCTGCACACTTGTGGCAACCGGCACAGATGTAAAGCCGCTTGAAGTGCTTGTTTTCATGCGCGATGTCCGCAGCGAGCCTCTTTATATTCAGATGAAAGGGCGCGGCACACGTACCATCGGGGATGACAGACTCCGCGAAGTCACACCCAATGCATATAGTAAGGATTGTTTCTATCTTGTAGATGCCGTCGGTGTAACAGAGTCGGACAAAACAGTTCCGTCTCCCGATGAGAATGACGGGCCGACAGAGACTATGACATTCAAGATTCTTCTTGAACGTATGACACACGGAGAACTACCTGACAGATATTTTAGACTTCTTGCAGCGCGACTTGCACGAGTGTCTTCAAAATGCACAGAAGAACAGCGCGATGAGTTTACGGCCAGAACACACGGTTCATCGATGGCAGATCTGTCGGAGCGCATATTCTCGGCTCTCGACCCCAAAATGTCGGCCCAACTGCCGCCTTACATCAACGTCAACCAACCGAATCAGGAACGTAAAGGCTTGTTTGCGCCACTTGCAAACAATCCTGAAGCGCGCCATTACCTGCTTGTGCTCAATGCCGGCTTCATCAAAACAATAATACCGGGAGAAGACACCCTTATCTCCAAAGGGTTCTCGGTAGAGGAGGCTCAGGAGACGGTCTCGGCATTCGAGAAATACTGCCGTGAACATGCAGATGAAATCGAGGCATTACGCATACTTAACAACAACACCGGCGAACCGCTTACATACCAGATGCTCAACGACCTTAAAAATCATCTTATAACGGCTAACGCCAAATTCAACATATCGCAGCTTTGGAATTGCTATTCGCTTATAAACCGCGACAAAGTCAAAGCCCGTTCCTCCCAGGAGGAGAAAGAAGCGTTGACCAATATAATACAGCTAGTGCGTTATGCCCTCGGCCATATAGAACGCCTCGATTCGCTTTGCTCTTCGGCCAACCAGTATTTCAATCTCTGGTACGGACAGCTCCAGCGAAATATCTCCGACAAACAGATTGAAGTTATCAAGCTGGTTGTGCGCTATATTGCATCAAACGGAGCGGTCACTATAAAGGACATACGCGAAGAAGACACCTCTCAGGCCGCCCAGCTCGTAAAGGCATTCGGCAACATCAAGGAAGCCAACGCAGCACTGCTGTCGTTGGCCGGCTTCATCATTTATCATAGAAATATTGCATAATAATGGCAACTCAAAATACAGAACAGTCAATCATAAAGAAAGTCTGGACTCTGGCTACAACTCTTTCCGGTCAGGGCGTAGGCTTCACCGACTATATCACACAACTCACCTATCTTCTTTTTCTGAAGATGGATATGGAGAACCGTGAACTCGGCGAGGAATCGGCAATCCCGGAGGGATACCGTTGGGAAGACCTTACACTGCTCGACGGCACCGATCTGCTTAAACAGTATGAGGATACGCTCGACTGGCTCTCCCGTCAGGACAATCTTATCGGCACCATATTCACCAAGGCGCAGAACAAGATCGACAAGCCTGTCTATCTTAAAAAGGTGATCTCTATGATAGATGAACAGCAGTGGCTGCTTGAAGGAGATGTGAAAGGCGCCATCTATGAGAGCATTCTCGAACGCAACGGACAAGATAAAAAGAGTGGAGCAGGACAATATTTTACGCCTCGTCCGCTCATAAAGGCGATGGTGGATTGCGTTCGTCCCTCCATCACGGAGACTGTCTGCGACCCGGCTTGTGGCACGGGTGGTTTTCTTCTTGCCGCTTTCGACTACATGAAGCCTCAGAGCCAAGATAAGGCCAAGCGTGATTTTCTGCGTAACAATGCCCTGCATGGCACGGACAATACGGCCCTCGTAGTCACTCTTGCCTCAATGAATCTATATCTGCACGGCGTAGGCACAGACCGAAGCCCGATTGTATGCGCTGACTCTCTGGAGAAACAGCCCGAGCAACTTGTAGATGTGATTCTAGCCAACCCGCCGTTTGGCACACGTCCCGCCGGTTCGGTAGAGATTCAGCGCGATGACTTTATTACAGAGACCAAGAACAATCAGCTCAACTTCTTGCAACATATCATGATGTCGCTTCGTAGCGGAGGCCGTGCCGCCGTCGTACTACCCGACAATGTTCTTTTCGAGGGTTCGGGCGAGACGATACGCCGCAAGTTGCTCACAGATTTCAACCTCCACACAATCCTGCGCCTACCCACCGGCATCTTCTATGCTCAGGGAGTAAAAGCCAACGTATTGTTCTTCACCAAAGGAGAACCTACAAGCAATGTGTGGTTCTACGACTACCGCACAGGAGTTAAACACACTCTCGCCAACAATAAGCTCGAACGCCGCCATCTTGACGACTTCGTGGCCTGCTATAATCCAGACAACATATCGGCACGAAAGGAGACGTACAACGCCGAGACCGACCCAAACGGACGCTGGCGCAAATATTCAGCCGAAGACTTGCTCAAACGCGACAAGACCTCTCTCGACATCACATGGATAAAAATCGAGGATACCGACGACCGCACCCTTGCCGAGCTAATGGCCGACATAGAGACATGCAGTGCAAACATCGTTTCTGCTGTATCACAACTTAGAGCTCTCATTGCAAATCTCCCCGAATAATTATGGACTCAAATCTCGATAAAAAAAATGCGATTGACTTGTCTGGTCAGGCTATAACAAGACAGTTTGATGAAATTGTCGACATTATTCTATCACACCGCAGTCGCGCTTCTCGTGCCGTGAATAACGAGCTGCTTATGACTGCATGGCAAGTGGGCGGTTATGTTTCGGCGAAATTGAAAAGTGAAGAATGGGGCAGCAAGATCGTGACTCAACTGTCTGAATACATACGTTCCCGACGTCCTGACATAAAAGGTTATAGCAGGCAGAACATATACAATATGGTGATGTTTTATGAGGAATATTCCTCTCCTGAATTTGCTCAAACCGTCATACGATTTCTTAACCCGAAATTTGTACAGTCTAAATCTGCACAATTAATGATAGATTCTGTTGACACTTCAAAATCTATTGTGCAGGAAGAATCAGGACAAATTGTCCAGACGATGTCTGGACAATTACCTAAAATTCTGGAGATGACTACACTATCTAATCATCAGGAGATTTTGAGCAGATGCAAGGGGCAAGAGGAAAGAATGTTTTATATTCTATATGCCAATCGTGAACATCTGACCTATCGAGAGCTGAAACGTTGCATCTCCAATCAGACATTTTCAACTTTGTTGGGTAGCAAGAAAAGCATGTCGAAAGGTATGATAGAAGCATATCCGACTGCTCCGGCAATGTTTAAGGATACTCTTTTTGTAGATTTCCTTAATCTTCCCAGAAAGCACAGTGAAAAAAAATTGAAGGACAGTTTACTTGAACACATGAAGCAATTTATCCTTGAACTTGGTAAAGACTTCATCTTCATGGATCAGGAATACCGTCTTGAAGTCGGTTCATCTACGTTTAAGGCCGATTTACTATTTTTCCACAGAGGAATTCAGGCTCTTGTAGCCGTTGAATTGAAGAAATCAAAATTCGAGCCGCGAGATTTGGGCCAACTTGAATTTTATCTGGAAGCACTCGACAGTGATGTTAAGCGGTCAAATGAAAATCCGTCTGTTGGTATAATTCTCTGCCCGGAATCCGACCGTGTGGTCGTAGAATATGCTATGAACAGGAGCATGAGCCCAACAATGATAGCGGAATACAAACGCATACTTATTCCTCAGGAACGTATGCAAGCTCAACTTAACGAGTTTTGCTCTCAATTCCTAAAAAAAGCTGATTAATACAACGATACTGTTTGCTGAACATGACAATAATAGAGTTAATGAATAATCCATGGGTAAGACAGTAACCACATACCTCGTTGACGGAGACCCCAAGGGCACTCGCTATGCCTTTATAAGTAATAAGATTTGTCAAATGTTTGTCGTACCGCGTTCTAATCTCGACTATCTTGACAAACAGAAGAAGCTGCACAAGCCTGCATTTTATATACTTATCGGCGAGGATGAAATGGCTAAGCCACAGGCTTACATAGGCGAAACCGAGAATTTCAAGGAGAGGGTAAAAGACCACGACCAAAAGAAGGCCTTTTGGCAAAAGGCTCTTATATTCGTTTCAAAAGATGCGGATATGACCAAAACAGATGTGCAATATCTGGAATATATTGCCGTGCAACAGGCAAAGCATATCAACCGCTATGGCCTTCAGGAAAACAAGCAGACTCCGAAAGAACCGAATCTTCCGGAATATCAGAAAGATGCTATGGACGAGTTCTTCGAGGATATCAAATTCCTGACCTCCTTCATTGGTATTAGCATTTTTGAAACAGCTTCGGTTAATCAACTACCCATTTTTCATTTTAAGCGTAGAGGTGCAAATGCAAGAGGTGTGTATGATGGTAACGGATTTACGGTATTACGGGAGAGTGTGTTATCTAAAGATGCAGTCAGTTCTTGCCATACTATTGAAAGGCGAGATATGATTATCAAGGATTACTCACAGATAAATGAAAATGGCAACCCTGTTTTGACATCCGACATTTCATTTTCAAGTCCAAGTACGGTCGCCAGCATTTGTGGGGGATGCAGTTCAAATGGTTGGATTGATTGGAAAAACGACAAGGGTCAGACCCTTGATGAGGTTTATCGTAAAAAATGACAATTATGGACACTCAGAAACTGCGTCAACGCATACTTGACCTCGCCATACGTGGCAAACTCGTGCCGCAAGACCCAAACGACGAACCGGCATCCGTCCTTCTCGACCGCATCCGCGCCGAGAAGGAACGTCTTATAGCCGAGGGCAAAATCAAACGCCCCAAAGCAAGAAAATCTACCGATAAATCCCACTATCGGCAGCGACTTGCGGCTATTCTTAATAAAGATTAGCGCGTTCCTCTGGTTTCCGGGCGTGCGGACGCCGTCGGTCTTGAGGAACGCGCTTTTGCGGGGAGGGAGGAATCCGGAAACTGGAATTCCCAGAGAGAAGAAGCGGAAGAGAGGGAATCCCGGACGGAGAGGGAATCCCGGACGGAGAGGGAATCCCGGACGGAGAGAGAATCCGGGGGCGGGTCAGAAGTCGTAGGAGAAGCCGAACTGGGCGAGTCCCTGTGCACCGAAACCTAGTTCGCCGAAGAAATTGAAGCCGTTTCCGAGCTGGACGCGTGCTCCGATCGGCGATATCTGGCCGGCGAAATATGTCTTGTTGTATGGATCTCCATGCCAGGGGGCAAGATGGGTTATCTCGACTCCAAGACCGACGTGGGCGTAGAGGGCGAGTATGCCTGTGCGGTAATAGTCATACTTCGCATTCATCAGGATGGCGTGGTAGTAGAGATCCGAATGGTGCTTGCCTCCTTTTGTCGTGGCCGACGAGAAAGTATATGACGGCCCGAGGCGGAACCGGGATGTGATTCCGAAATCAACACCGACATTGACGGCACCCCAGGCTGTATTCACTCCATCCCATCCGTCATGACAGTCGCATGCGTCCATCTGGGTGTATCCTCCGTATGAGGCATAAAGATTCACATTCTGAGCCGACGCCGGAAGTGCAAGTGCTGCGGCTGCGATCAAGGGTAAAAATAGTTTCTTCATAATGTGAGTGTGTTTATGAAGCCGCATAAACGACTTCTATGTGTGTTATAAGACCCCTTCACACAAAAAAAGTTAAAGCAGAGGTCTAATTTTGTGTTCAAATATCCGACAAATAGTGCTGAAAGAACCTGGACCTTACGATCCTCAGCGCCACGGAAATTCCTCAGGGAGAGGTTTGCCCTTTACCGCCATGCGGACACATGAACAGAATTCGCGGATCTTCTTCCTGACGGCAGCGGTATCGCATCCGAGCACCTTGTAGAGCAGTCCCGCGTCGTTGGGAAGCGTGGTGATTCCTGTGGCGATGCGGTTCTTCCTGTCGAGCGTAGCCGGGGTCGCGGCATTGATCTTCTCTGCTGTCTCGGCGGGGGTCATGACAATGACGTTGGCGAATATCTCGAATCCGCCCATTATGCCGAGCTGACACGGATCCGACTGTGCGGGATCGATCACGAACTTCTCGCGGAAAAGCTGCGTGCCGTCAAGCCGCTCGCCGTGGCTGCATACCGACAGAAGGTCGTATTCGAACATCTCCCCTTCTCCGTAATATTTCCTGCCGGGCATATAGATCTCGGAGTAGAACACGGTGGCCGATGGATGCACCGACAGCCGTGTGTCGCATATAAACCGGGTGTGGCGGCAGGGAATCACCGGCTCGGGCATGAACTCAAGGTATGCGCCCTCTTCAAGCACGATGTTCTGGATCATGCCAGAATAGTTGTATTTCATCTCTGCGAGCTTGGTGGCGGCACCTGTTGATATCCATCCGAAAGCATCTTTCTCGACGATTATATCCTGCTGATAGCGGTCGCCATCGACATTGGGACCGCCGGATGAGAGGATATAGAGACAGGGCATCTCGGGCATCTCCTTGTCGAAGTAGAGTTCATGCTGGGCGATAAGAGGCACGCGTCTGTCTATCTCGCGCAGAATGCTCTTGCCGTCGCCGTCGAGTGCAAAACGCAACTTCAGGTAGCCGTGTTTGCCAGGAGCTCCGACATACATGGCGTCGGGTTCCCTTAGGTATGGACGCATCTCATATGCCCCGGAGAAATCGACTTCGGGCACGGAGGCGGTTTTCAGTCTGTCAGCTGCGTGATCCATATACTGTCTTTATTTTTCGGTTTTGTCAAAAAGCGCCATCTTGAAGATAAGATCGACAAGGGCGTCAATGCCCTCTCCTGTCATGCAGTTTGTGAAGACAAAGGGCTTGCCGGGACGCATGAGCTTTGAATCATGATCCATCACCTCAAGGCTGGCATGGACGTATGGTGCAAGATCCGTCTTGTTAATCACGAGGATATCGCTCTGCGATATGCCAGGGCCGTCCTTGCGTGGGATCTTGTCGCCGGCGGCAACGTCGATCACGTAAATGAAGAAGTCGACAAGAGCCGGCGAGAAAGTCAGCGTCAGGTTGTCGCCCCCCGATTCGATCAGCACGATGTCGGTGTCGGGAAACTTCGCCTCCATCTCCTCGACGGCAGCGATATTCATCGACGGGTCCTCGCGCACGGCGGTGTGGGGGCAGGCACCGGTCTCTACGCCGATGATCATGTCTTCGGCAAGCACGCCCTTGAGCGTCTTGCGCACATGTTTGGCATCTTCTGTGGTGACGATGTCGTTGGTTATGATGAGCACTTTCTGTCCGAGTTCAAGAAGTCTCGGTGTGATGGCCTCGATAAGGGCCGTTTTTCCGGAGCCCACAGGGCCTCCGATTCCTATTCTGCAAGTCTGTGACATAGTCTATAATTGTTGGGAGTTAAACATGGCAACGCGTCAGTTCATGAACATGCGCATGTTGCCCTTTTCGTGGAGAGAGGCGATGATGTCGAGCTGCGGGAAGAACGCGTTCATGTCGTCGGGCGACATGCGGGCTGCCTTTTCATACAGTCCGTCGGTGCGCGCAGCAAGATCGAAGAGGATCTTTTGGGTGTCGTAATGCGATACGCGGACACAACGCAGGGCGGCCGAGAGAACCATGTTGATCACGCCGTACTGGTGGGCGCAGAACATCTCGCACTCGTCGATACAGGCTGCCGCATATGCAAGCCCCTGGCCGACAGGATAAGTGCCGGGGAGATCGCCCGAACGGATGTCGCCGAGCCAGCGCGATATGATCTCCGAGTCAAAAAGCCGGGCGGAAAGCTCGGCGAGTTTCTTGCCCATGCGCTGAAGCATGAGCCGCGCCTCGGCATTCATCTTGAAACGCAGAAGCACCTTGTCGACCTCTGCCACGGCATCATAGTCGCCGGCCAGATATGCCCTGTGGGCATGGATCGCGGCCACGCCGTCGCTGAAGGCCGCCTGCACAGCCTGAGAGGCCACAAAGTCGCGCAGTGTGGAGGCATCGTTGACGACACTCTCACAGGCGGCAGTCTCGAGACCGTTAGAGAAGGAGAACGTGCCGACAGGGAAGGTGGAATCGGTGAACTGCAGCAGATGCATTATCGAGCGGAAGCGGGCCGAACGCTGCTCGGCCGATTCCGTTGTCAAGACGTTGTGACGCCTCTTGTCAGTGTGCGTGCTCATGGGCTATGCCGTTTTCATCAAAATGGATGTGCGCATGGCCGTGGTGGCAGCCGGGTTCGGCATGAACGTGCGCATGACTCTCCTGACCTGCTCCGCCGAAGAGACGGCGGATCTCGTGAGGCGCGAGATAGGGTATTATCTCAAGACCTTTCTGGAATTCATAAGTGATTCCTTCGAGATGATGGGTCTCCATGACAGAGAGCATCACCTTGCGGTCGACGGTGAGGGGCACATATACTTTCGTGCCTTTCACCACGGCGGGCCAGTGCTGGTTGCCGATGGCATGACCGAGCTCGACCGATCGGCGGATCATGGTGTCGGCATCCTGCGATGCAAGCGCGCTCATGTCGATGACGAGCACCGGACTGAGTTCGACGCGAAGCACGACGGCCTTTCCCGCCTCAGGGTCAAAAGCGATCACATCGCCGTCGACTACCTGTGTGTGACGCTTGAGGGCCACTGGATATTCGGAGCCACCGATCCCTTTGCCGAGAAAACGGCTTTTCTGAGCCGTCCACTGGTCGAGGATCACATAATCGACATCGCATTTCTCCACTTTTGCGGCCCATTCGGGATCGCGGTTGACATTTCCTAAGATTTCAGTATATACAGTCATGTGTTTTTGTAATCTTGAAGTGATGGGGTTTCGTAACCTCGGGTGACATCCGGAAAAACCGGACGAAAAGAATCAAGAATAGCCGGAAGCCGCACACACGGGCGCGACTCCCGGCCGTATTTAGTTATGAGAACCAGTAAAGCTGAGCGAGCGAGAGTTTGTCGGCCGGCGGCACAGTGGCCTTGTATCCGTCGACAGTGACTTCGAATGTCTCGGGGTTGACCTCTATGGCCGGAGTGGCCGTGTTGCGCACCATGTCTTTCTTGGTGATCTGACGGCATCGGCGCACCGGATAGATTATGCTCTCGAGTCCGAGCTTCTCCTTGATGCCGTTCTGAACGGAAGCCTGTGAGACAAAAGTCATACGCGTCTGCGGCATAGCCGATCCGAACGCTCCGAACATGGGGCGCATGATCTTAGGCTGAGGAGTAGGCAGAGAAGCGTTGGGATCACCCATATTGGCCCAGTTGATCAGACCGCCCTTGATGACAAGTTTCGGTTTGGTGCCGAAGAACTCCGGTTCCCAGAGCACGAGATCGGCCATCTTGCCGACTTCTACCGATCCGAGCACATCGGATATGCCGTATGTTATGGCCGGATTGAGTGTGATCTGAGCCAGATAGCGGAGCACACGGAAGTTGTCGTTGGAATCAGAGTCTTCGGGCAGTTTGCCACGGACAGACTTCATGTATGAAGCCATCTGGAATGTGCGCATGAACGATTCACCGACACGACCCATGGCCTGAGAGTCTGACGACACCATGGAGATGATTCCGAGATCGTGGAATATGTTTTCTGCAGCCTGAGTCTCGGGTCGCACACGGCTCTCGGCAAACGCCACATCGGATGGTATGTCGGGATTGAGGTTGTGGCAGACCATGATCATGTCGAACAGCTCGGCCTGCGAGTTGATGCCGAACGGCAGCGTCGGGTTGGTCGATGAGGGCAGCACATTGTTGAGCGACGCCACTTTCAGAAGGTCGGGGGCATGTCCGCCACCGGCGCCCTCGGTGTGATAGGTATGGATCGTGCGGCCGTCGATGGCGGCGATAGAATCTTCGACATAACCGCTTTCGTTCAACGTGTCGGTATGGATAGCCACCTGGACGTCATACATGTCGGCAACCTCCATGCACGCACGTATGGCAGCAGGAGTCGCGCCCCAGTCCTCATGGATCTTGAAACCGCATGCTCCGGCCACGAGCTGCTCCTCAAGCGGGCCTCTCACCGAAGAGTTTCCCTTGCCGAGGAAACCCATGTTGATGGGGAGACCGTCGGCGCTCTGGAGCATTCTGGCGAGATTCCACGGGCCAGAAGTGATTGTGGTGCCGTTGGTGCCGTCGGTCGGCCCGACGCCGCCGCCGACAAGGGTGGTGATGCCGTTGGAGAGGCAGTCATAAGCCTGCTGAGGTGAAACGAAATGCACATGTCCGTCAATTCCGGCGGCAGTAAGAATGCAGTGCTCTCCTGATATTGCATCGGTCGAGGGGCCGGTGACGATCGTCGGGGTGACACCCTTCATGACATTGGGATTTCCGGCCTTGCCTATGCCCGAGATCTTTCCGTCTTTTATGCCCACATCGGCCTTGATGACGCCGAGCACCGGGTCGAGGATCGTCACATTGGTGATGACCAGATCCACACTTCCGCCATCGGAAGTGCATTCGTTGGCGAGACCCATGCCGTCGCGCAGAGTCTTTCCGCCGCCATAGACGGCCTCATCGCCATATACGCGAAGGTCTTTTTCTATCTCAACATAAAGGTCGGTGTTGGCGAGGCGGATCTTGTCGCCTACGGTCGGGCCGAACAGCATGTTGTTGTCCTGTCTTGATATTGTAGCCATAACTGTTTACTTTTTTACTTGAATCTGATCATACTCGGCCTGCGCCTCCTCTTCGGTCTCGGTCTTGTATCCATACTCCTTGAGGCGTCTTATGGCCTCAAGTTTCTTCGGATAGTATGTAGGGAAGTCTTCAAGACCGGTGAATCCGTTGACAAGATCGTCAAAACCTATGACACGGCGCTTGCCGGAATATGCCACGAGTTCCACTTCCTTCTCATCGCCCGGCTCGAACCTCACGGCTGTAGTGGCAGGTATGTTGAGATGGTATCCGAACGCTTTCTCGCGGTCGAAATCAAGATAACGGTTCACCTCGAAGAAATGGAAGTGCGATCCGACCTGCACGGGGCGGTCGCCTGTGTTGCGCACCTTCACTTTGACGGTGCGGCGGTCAGAATTGTATTCAATCGGGTCGGAAGCGAGAATCACACCTCCGACGGGCACGTATTGTGCCGGAGTAAAGCCAGGAGTGTCAGGATATGCAATCGCCGGATTGCCCTGAAATATGCCGTCGGGCTGCTCATATGTCCTGGCGGATGCTGTGTTTGTTGTGTCAGCCATAGTATTCTCTGTTTAGTGTGTCACTTGATGGGTTGATGGATGCTGACCAGACGGGAGCCGTCGGTGAACACCGCCTCGACCTGAAGCAGTGATATCATGTCGGGCACACCCTCCATGACCTGATCTTTTGTCAGCACCTGCGCTGCCTGGTGCATGACTTCCTCGACAGTCTTGCCCTCCCGGGCCATCTCAAGCGCGGCACTCGTTATGTATGCCACAGCTTCGGGATAATTAAGCTTAAGCCCTTTGTTGAGTCTACGCTCGGCAATCATGCCGATGCTCAGAAGAATAAGCTTGTCTTTTTCTTTGGGCGTCAAATGCATAGTATTGATAATTAAGTAAGTAAAAACTAACACTGCTCTAAAGTGGCAAACCGACGGCCGACAGGGCCTTGTCTATGGCAGTCACAAGTGGTGTCTGCATAAAAAACAAGCGACGAGGCATTCAGGTTTGCCTCATCGCTAAAAAAATATCGCTGATATATCCATGACGCTTCACAAGTGCCGCCCGGACTGCTGATGCTGATGCACTTTGACAAGATCGCGGAAAACACTCTCGCTGCTGATGACCTCCTCGCTTTCGTCAAGATCCTCGCGCAGCCTGTCGGCGGTCGACTCGCTCGAATCGAAATTGCCGGAGAAAATGTGATTGATGGCAAGCAGAATGAGAGCCATCACCGCCATGATTACTATCACAAGAACTGCTTTAAGTATGGTTATCGTCATGGGTCGGAAGAATCTTTACAGCCGCAAGCGGCCATACACTGTTACTACTTTTATTATTTTATTATTGAACCTTGACATGCTATTTGAACAATAGTATAAGGGGTAATGTTCTGGTTACTGTAAACAATGAAACAATTTTCACTTCCGCCATTACATGCTCCGGGCTGTCGTCCACCAAGTTCCGACAAGTCTTCACCGCCCGGAAAGAAAACAGTAAACCTTTATTGAGACAGAATGTTAATATTACAAAACCAGAACCAATAAAACAAAAAAAGTTATGAAAAGAACCGTATTATTAATGTCAGCAGTTCTGGCAGTCGCCTCATGCGGCTTCGCCCAGGGTCTCAATAAGTCGGAGGCCAAGGCTCTGCAGTCGTTTATGACCCAGACGTCGGCAAACGGCGTCGCCAACGGCTCCGCCCTCGGACTTCAGGGGAAGAACCTCGCCGGTCTCCCCGGCGTGAAAGTGTCGGACGGTCATGTGACCGAAATCGACTGGAGCGGCAAGAACCTTGCCGGCAGCCTGAATCTGTCGGACTTTCCGGCTCTGCAGAAGATCAATGTGTCGGGAAACAAGCTGACCTCGCTTACCATCTCGAACGATCCCGCACTCACCGAGGTCAACGCATCCAAAAACAGACTGACCGAATTCAGCGTGGCATCGTGCCCGCAACTGCAGACCATCCGCATCAACCGCAACAGGCTTGCGGAGATCAATCTGACCAAGGTGCCGTTTCTGAAGAAGCTCAACATATCGGGAAACCAGTTCGAGGCTCTTGACGTGACCAACGCCGTCAACCTCGAAAGTCTCAACTGCATGAGCAACCGTCTCCAGAATCTGAACGTCGCCGGATGCCAGAACCTCAAGAACCTTTATGCAGGTTACAACGACCTCAGCGAGATCGAACTTGCCGGACTCGTCAAGCTCGAGAACCTCAACCTCAACGGCAACAAGATCATGAAGTTGTATCTCCAGAGCCTCCCGGCCCTGACCACTCTGCTCTGCAGCGACAACCACATGACCGACCTCGCCCTCAAAGACTGCAAGAACATCAACGAGGTGTGGGCACCCTACAACGACCTGACCAGTTTCACGCCCGGAAACGCCCAGACACTGGCATTCGTCAACCTAAATTGGAATGACCTCACATATCTCGACCTCTCGAACCTCAACTTCCTGCAGCGTCTGAACGTGGCCAACAATCAGCTGATCACACTCAACGTGACCAACGACCCGATGCTGACCACAATCAATGTCACCAACAACGACATGCTCAACGATCTCCAGACGGAGATGTGCCCGATGCTCCGCAACGTAATAGGATATAACGAGTGGGACAACTTCTGATTGAACTATTGATCCTCTTAAAAATGCCGCTGAAAATTCAGCGGCATTTTTTTGCATAAACGCTTTATATTAATTAATTTTGTGGCTAATATGGAATATACTCTCATCGCTGACGCAGGATCCACTAAAATCGACTGGGTTCTTGTGGGTTCTGACCGTACCGGGGCACTCCGCTTCGGCACGACAGGACTTAACGCGCTTCTTGCCGATGCAGCAGAGACCTCGCGCGTCATGCTCGAAGCAGAATCGCGCATCCCTGCCGACGTGAACATAACAGAGATCCATTACTATGGAGCCGGCTGCGCCACTACGGAAATCTGCGGCAAAATCAGACGTGCGCTTGAAGAGACCATCGGCGTCGGGCGAGTGTCGGTAGACTCCGACCTGCTCGGAGCTGCAAGAAGTCTCCTCGGCGACAGGCGGGGAATCGCATGCATACTCGGCACAGGAAGCAACTCCTGCCTCTATGACGGAAGTGCTATCGAGCGCAACATTCCGTCGCTCGGATTCATTCTGGGTGACGAGGGAAGCGGAGCCTCGCTCGGCAAGCGTCTTGTGGCCGACGCGTTCAAGGGGCATCTGCCCCGGACGGTGGCTGAAAGGTTTCTTGATGAATACGGCCTGACTCTCGGCGAGATTCTCGACAAGGTCTACAGATCGCCGGCTCCCAGCCGGTTTCTGGCGTCGCTGGTCCCGTTTATACACGGACACCTGTGGAATCCATATGTCTACTCGCTTGTAATGAACGAATTCAGGAGTTTTTTCACGCGCAACGTCTCCCCTTATGCCGGATCACGTGCGCTGCCGATCAGTTTCACAGGCAGCATAGCGTTCCATTTTGCCGACATACTGCGCAAGACGGCCGACGAACTCGGATTCTCAGTCGGAGAGATCACTCGCCAGCCGCTTGACGGACTGATAAGATATCACTCGCCAAATTCATGACGCCAATGAAAAGAACCGCCCTAAAAACCGCATCACGCCTCCTGCTTCTTGTCGCGGCGCTCCACGCGCCGACAACCGCCGTGGCCGACGAATACTGGGATCAGAAAACAAGTCTGTTCGAGCTTCTGCCGGTCGGAGAGAACGACATAGTCTTTCTCGGCAACTCGATAACCGACGGAGGGGAATTCCACGAGCTTTTCGGCATGGACAACATCAAGAACCGGGGCATACGCTCCGACCTTATAACCGGCGTCGAAAAGCGGATAGGCCAGATCACGGCCGGCAGACCGAAAAAAATATTTCTGCTCATAGGGATCAACGACATCTCGCACGGCCACACGGCCGAGACCCTCGGTGCACGCTACACCCGGCTTGTGAAGAAAATCCGCGAGGAATCTCCGCAGACCAGACTCTACCTTCAGTCGGTCATGCCGGTCAACAACAGTCTGAAAAGATACAAAAACCTTCAGGGCAAAGAGAAAACCATCCGCGCCCTGAACGCCATAATCGAAAAGACAGCTTCGGAAAACGGTGCGGTCTATGTGGATCTCTGGCCGTTTCTGGCAGACCGCAACGGAAACCTCAGCCTTGATCTGACCAACGACGGGCTTCATCTGAACGGACGCGGCTACAGAGTGTGGACCAAAGGGATCGAGGACCTGGTCAGGGAATAAGTCTTCACTCCACTGCAACATCCGTTGACAAACAACAACAGTCTCAACTTCAAAACAAACCACAGAATGAATCTCAGAAAAATACTGACATACGCGCTCATAGCCGGTTCTGCGGCCCTGATGTCCGCACAGAACAGGATCGTCATCGACCCCCTTTTCGAATATCCCACCGCACCCGAAAGCATGGACGGTCTTCAGGAACGCTCGGAATACCTGCTGGAGCATTTCTGGGACAATATGGATTTCAAGAACAAGTCGACTGTCGACCAGAACGCGCTCAATGACGCATTTTCAGTATATTCGGCACCGATGCGGTTTGCCGACGCCGCCAAAGTCGACACCTCTGTGCAGAAACTGCTGTCGTCAATCTCGAAAAATCCGGCATTGTCGCTTCAGTTCGCCAAGGCTGCGGAAGAGTCACTCTACGGGCCGAGGGCATACTACTGGAACGACGATATATTTCTCAGATTCGTCGACAACGTGCTCTCCAACAAATCTATCAAAAAAGAACGCAAGCTGCGTTACCAACGCATAAAGACACAGCTCGTCAACACGCTGCAGGGCAGCGTACCCCCCGGATTCGACTACGTGACACCGGCAGGCAAGACCGCACATTATCATCCCAACGGCGTTATAACAGTGATCGAGTTCGGCGATCCTGACTGCGACGACTGCCGCCACGCTAAACTGAGGATGGACACCGACATACGCTTCTCGACACTTGTAGACAAGGGGAAAGTCAACGTTCTGTTCATATACGTCGATCCTGAAGAGGGATGGGAGGAGAAACTTAAGGACTACCCCTCGAAATGGCACGTCGGAGCGAGCGAAGAAGTGGCGGATATTTATGATATACGCAACACGCCCTCGATTTACGTCATAGACAAGGAGGGGCACGTAGCTGCCAAAAACACAGATGTCAACACGGCCATAGCCATAGCGTCGGCAGCGGCCGAACAATAAAGCCGTTCAGAACCTCAAAATAGAGACTCAGAGAGATGACAAACATATTCAAACAGATATACATCCGGTCGACCGGATACTCATACACCCACATGGGACGCCTTTTCCTGCGTCTCTTCGTCGGGGTGATGATGATGCAGTTCGGACTGCGACAGCTCATACACTTCGACATCGCATCGCAGGTGTTTCCTGCGGTTCTTGGCATGGATGCCGCGACAAGCATGACAGTCATGATCGTGATCGAGATATTATGTTCGTTCATGATCATGGCCGGATTCTGCACGCGACTCATGGTTCTGCCCCCTTTCGCGGCCATGATCATCGCCGAGCACTATCTTCTCACCCATGCCGACGACGCAAGCTACATGATCAGTTGGTCGCAGTCGGGCTATCTGCCCGTGATGTTCATGGGTATCTATTTTTTCATTCTTCTTGTCGGACCCGGAAAGATATCGGTAGACTACTTTCTGTCGCTGCATTTCATCCACTCCGACAATCAGAGCGAATCAGAACTTGAAGAGGTATGAAGATAGCGGTGCTCGTATCAGGAGGAGTCGACAGCTCGGTTGTGGTCGACATTCTGCACAGGCAGGGACATGATCTGCACCTGTTCTACATACGCATCGGCAGCGACAACGGCGAAGGCGACTGCTCGGCCGATGAAGACATCGAGATGTGCACGCTGATAGCCCGCAAATACGGACTGCCGCTCGAGACCGTGTCGCTTCACGAGGAATACTGGGACAGCGTTATGGCCTACACCCTGCGCACTGTCAGCGAGGGTCTCACTCCCCACCCAGACATGATGTGCAACAAGCTTGTCAAGTTCGGGTATTTCGAACAGAAATGGGGACACGCCTTCGACAAGGTCGCCACCGGCCACTACGCATCGATCGAGGAGGTCGGCGGGAAACTGTATCTTGCCACGGCAGCCGATCCGGTCAAGGACCAGACCGACTTTCTCGCCCAGATCAGCTACAGCCAACTGCAGCATCTGATGTTTCCTCTCGGCAAGCTGTCGAAAAGCGAGGTGCGGAGACTTGCAGCCGAAGCCGGACTCCCGACAGCCGTCCGCAAGGACTCGCAGGGTATATGCTTTCTCGGCAAGATCAACTACAACGACTTCATCGAACGCCATCTCGGCACGCGCCGCGGGCCGGTGGTCGAGATCGAGACCGGGCGCAAGATCGGAGAGCACAGAGGATACTGGTTCCACACGATCGGCCAGCGCAAAGGACTCGGGCTGAGCGGCGGTCCATGGTACGTGGTCAGAAAGAATGTCCGCGACAACGTGGTCTATGTCTCCAACGGCTACGACACACGCCGCCAGTACGGACGCACCGTACCAGTCGAGGAGATGCACTGGATCACCGAAGATCCATTCGCATCGGAACCCGTCGACTGCGAGTCGATACCGGTGGCGTTCAAGACAAGACACTCGCCCGAATTCACCGCCGGCTCGCTGAGGCGTCTTGCCGACGGAGGCTACTCGGTGGAATCAGCGACCGACGTGCAGGGCATCGCCCCCGGCCAATATGCAATAATTTACACACCCGACAGACTACTATGTCTCGGCTCGGGAATGATCAGCCTTCCCCCTGGAAGAAAAAACAAGAAAAAAAATGGAGAAAATTAGACTGGAACTCGTAGGAATCACCTACAATCAGATTGAATCCGGAGTTTATGCCGTGATACTCCGCCAGGAGGGAGGTACCCGGCGCATACCTATTATAATCGGCTATCCTGAGGCACAGGCCATAGAATGCAAACTTCAGGAAGTGGTCACTCCGCGCCCGCTGACACACGACCTTATGGTCAATGTCATGTCGTCGTTCGGCATCTCGCTTCACGAAGTCAACATCCACAAGCTTCCCAACGGCGTGTTTGCCGCCGAACTTGTGCTCGGCAACGGCGGGCACACCCACGTGGTCGACTCTCGGAGCAGCGACGCGATCGCGCTCGCCATACGCGTCGGCGCGCCGATCTACACCACTCCCGAGGTGCTCGACGAGGCAGGATTCGAACCGGGAGAGGGCTCACAGCGCCAGCCGCGGACCGGACAGGAACGGCAACCGACTTCACAACAGCCCACGGCGAGTTTCCGCCCTGACATGAGCCTAAAGAGCATCGATGAACTCAAAGCAGAAATGCAGCGTGCGGCCGAGGCCGAGAATTATGAGGAGGCCGCACGTCTCAAAGATGAGATAGAACGGAGAAAGAATGATCCAGGCAGATGACCGGACGGGCGATGATCCGAAAACCTTTCCGGACTACTTCTCAGGCAAATACGATTACCATAGAACTTTCCACAGCAAGAACATCGAGTCATGAAAAATAGAAAAGAACGCATCGACCTCATGGTCGACCTGATCAGAAACCACTGTATCAGCAGTCAGGAAGAATTGGCAAGCCGGCTCGCCGAGCAGGGCTACAACGTGACACAGGCCACGCTTTCGCGCGATCTTAAAATGCTGAAGACAACCAAGGTGCCAACAGACCGGGGCACATACATGTATATACTTCCCGACAGCAACACATTAAAAGACAAACTTCTGGCAAAAGGAGCCGCCGATATGTCGCCTAATTTCCAGAGCGGATTCATTTCCCTGAGAATTTCAGGCAACATCGCTGTCATCAAGACCCGCAACGGCTATGCCGCCGGTCTTGCCTACGACATCGACATGAGCAAAGCTCCTGAGATACTCGGCACGATTCCCGGAAGCGACACCATATTCGCCGTGCTCGACGAAAACCTGACTCACGAAGAGGCCATGGAAGTGTTCGGACGATTGCTGCCACTCGACCAGAAACACCACTACAGATGATACGAGTCGCCATAACAGACGCCGGCACACCCGACAGCGGCGAACTAATACGACTCCTCGCCATGCATCCGGAAGTGGAGATAGTCGCAGCGATAAGCGAATCTCTGCAGGGAAAGCCGCTCACCTCTGTGCATCACGGTCTGATCGGAGAGACTTCGCTCACGTTCACATCATCATCCGACTTCTCAGAATGCGATGTGCTATTTGTGGGCGGAGACGGTCTCTCTTCATCCGAACTGTTCCGTCTTCGCACCGGGTGTCCCGATCTGAAGATCATAATGCTCCGCACGCCGGAGGCTGCTGATCCGGAAAGTCTCGGCATAGTCTACGGCCTGCCCGAGATCAACCGCAAACTGCTTGTGAGAGGCGCGACTGCCGCCATTGTGCCCCGGCCATTCGCTTCGATGGCTCTTGTCGCGCTGTTCCCTTTCGCCAAAAACCTGCTTCTCGGCCGCGACATAGAGATAAATGTAGCGGCACCCGCTGCAATTCTCGACATAACTGACATCGAGAAGACAAGACATGAGACAGAAGAAGCGCTGCGCTGCGTGCAGACGAGTTTCTCCGGAAACATCAGTATCTCGACGCGCGTGTCGGAAGCACGTAGAAGCGCGCTTATGGACATAAGCTTCTCTTGCCCGCTGAATCTACAGCAGATGATCGACCTCTATGACGTGTATGACGACCACCGCTTCTCGTTTGTCACCACGTCGGGAGTCGGAGTCTCGGAAGTGGCCGGCACAAACAAGTGTGTGGTCAGAGTCAGCCGCGGGGAACCTGGCAAATGTGCTGTCGGAGTGGCCGCCGACTGCCGGCTCAGAGGTGGTGCCGGAGAGGCTGTGCATATCATGAATCTCATGTGCGGCCTGCATGAAAAAACCGGGCTCAATCTGAAAGCCATCGACTTCGAACCAATATAGGAACCGTTCAAACGGCTTCATAGCAAAAACATCCAGTATGTCAGTCAACAAAGTCATACTTCTCGGCTACGTCGGCAGTGACCCGGACATACGCTATCCGGAGAAAGACCGTGCGGTGGCATTCATGTCGCTTGCGACTAATGAATATTATGGCGGAGCCGGTGCCGAGATCACAGAATGGCATCGTCTTGTAATGGGAGGGCAGAACGCCATTCTGGCTGAAAAATATATCCGCAAAGGCTCACAGCTTTATATAGAAGGAAAGCTGAAAAGCCGCGAATACGACGACAAGTTCAAAATCAGGCGATGGATCACGGAGATAATAGTCGACCGTGTCGAACTGCTCGGACGCAAACAGGAACCTCCCGCCTGACGTTAATATAGGAGCTTGTTTAATAATCGAGCTTGTTAAATAATACACATACAATACATATCTGTTCAGAAATGAGAAAATGGAGAATTGAAGATTCGGCGGAACTGTATAACATTCCGGGCTGGGGTCTGAAATATTTTTCAATCAACGACAAGGGGCATGTTCAGGTCACACCCAAAGAGGGTTGCGCTCCGGTCGACATAAAGGAGGTTATGGACACGCTCCAGCTCCGCGACGTGGACGCGCCGTTGCTTCTGCGCTTTCCAGACATCCTCGACGACCGGATCCGCAAGATTTCCGACTGCTTCAAGAAAGCAGCCGGGGAGTATGAATACGAGGCCAAGAACTTCATCGTCTATCCGATCAAGGTCAACCAGATGCGCCCCGTGGTTGAGGAGATCGTAAGCCACGGCAACAAATACAATATCGGTCTTGAAGCCGGCTCGAAACCTGAGCTTCACGCGGTTCTTGCAGTCAACACGCATGAGAACTCCATCATTGTCTGCAACGGATATAAGGACGAAGATTATGTCGAGCTCGCCCTGCTTGCTCATAAGATGGGCCGCAGGATATTTCTTGTAGTCGAGAAGATCAATGAACTCAAGCTTATAGGCAGCGTCGCAAAACGCCTCGGCATTATCCCCAATATCGGTATCCGCATCAAGCTCACCTCGTCGGGGTCGGGCAAGTGGGAGGAGTCGGGCGGCGACGTCAGCAAGTTCGGACTCAACTCAAGCGAGCTTCTCGACGCGCTTTCATGGCTTGAGAAGAACCGCATGACCGAAAGCCTCAAGCTTATCCATTTCCACATCGGCAGCCAGATCACCAAGATACGCCGTATAAAGAACGCCCTCAGAGAGGCTATGCAGTTTTACGTGCAGCTGTCGAAGATGGGATTCCGAATCGACTTCGTCGATATAGGCGGAGGTCTCGGTGTGGACTACGACGGCACAAGATCATCGAGCGGAGAGAACTCGATGAACTATTCGATACAAGAGTATGTCAACGACTCGGTGTCGGCACTTGTCGACGCCTGCCGCAAAAACGGTCTCCCCCACCCCAATATCATAACCGAAAGCGGACGCTCGCTGACGGCCCACCATTCGGTGCTTATAATCCAGGTGCTCGAGACCGCGCAGCTTCCCATCTGGAAAGATGATGACGAGCTCGGCGAGAATCCCCACGAACTCGCAGCCGAGCTTTACAGCATCTGGGACAAGATCGACTCGTCGCGCGTGTTCGAAGACTGGCACGACGCCCTGCAGATCCGCGAGGAGGCTCTCGAACGCTTCAGCCTGGGACTTCTCGATCTCAAGACACGCGCCCAGATCGAGAAGCTTTTCTGGAGCGTGGCTCGCGATGTGCGCGACATGACGCGCTCAATGAAGCATCCGCCCGAAGAACTCCGCAAGGCCGCACGCATGCTGCCAGAGAAATATTTCTGCAACTTCTCGCTCTTCCAGTCTTTACCCGACTCGTGGGCGATCGACCAGATGTTTCCCATCATGCCGATCACAAGACTCGACGAGAAGCCTGCCCGCGAATGCACCATACAGGATGTGACCTGCGACTCCGACGGCAAAATCAACCGGTTTGTGGCGCCGGCGGGCAGTTCATACTGCCTTAGCGTGCACGATCTCAAACCCAACGAGCCATATTATCTCGGAGTGTTCCTCGTCGGAGCCTATCAGGAGATCCTGGGAGACCTCCACAACCTGTTCGGCGACACCAACGCCGTGCACATCGCGCTCTCGAAAGATGGCTACGAAATTGCGCAGATCATCGACGGCGAGGCCGTGGCCGATGTTCTCGACTATGTGGAATACAATCCGAAAAAACTCGTGCGCAATCTCGAAAGCTGGGTGACAGCCTCGATGAAGCGCGGTGCTATCACACCTGAGGAGGGACGCCAGTTCCTTAACAATTACCGTTCCGGACTCTACGGAAGCACATATCTCGAACGCGACTGATGCGGAAGTTTCTGAGACTGTCATACAGCGGCACACCGTTCCACGGCTGGCAGTCGCAGCCGAACGCCGCGAGCGTGCAGCAGACGCTTGAGGAAGCACTGTCGACAATGCTGCGCGCCCACACCCCCGTGACGGGAGCCGGACGCACCGACACGGGAGTTCACGCCCGCGTCATGTTCGCACATTTCGACACAGAGAGAGAGATCGATGACCGCCGAAGATTTCTCACCGGACTCAACAGACTGTGCGGTCCGGCCATATCCATGGCCGACATCATCGATGTTGCCGATGACGCCCACGCACGGTTTGACGCCACATCGCGCACATACAAGTATTTCGTCACATTCGACAAGTCGCCATTTCTCACCGGTTGCTCATGGCACTCCCCTTCGGGGCTAGACACCGAAGCCATGAACGCGGCGGCGGAGATTCTGCCTGAGACCGAAGACTTCACTTCATTTGCCAAACTCCACAGCGACGCGCGCACCAACATATGCCGCGTGACTGAAGCACGATGGGAGAAATGGAACAATTCCTTCGGATCAGAGGGAATCGTATTCACCATCAGCGCCGACCGCTTTCTCCGCAACATGGTCAGGGCTGTGGTGGGCACGCTTGTCGACGTCGGACGCGGAAAACTTTCTATTGATGATTTCCGCAGAGTGATAGAGAAGAAAGACCGGTGCTCGGCGGGAACATCGATGCCTCCGCAGGCACTATTCCTTTGGGACGTGAAATATCCGTATATTTAACCATCATGGAAGACAAAGAAAGAATCGTGCGGCTTCGCGACGAGCTTAACCGCCACAACCATAATTACTATGTGCTCAACTCCCCGGAGATCACCGACAAGGAGTTCGACATGATGATGAAGGAACTCGAGACTCTCGAACGCGAGCATCCGGAGTATGACGACGATCTGTCGCCCACACACCGCGTAGGATCTGATCTGACGAAAGGGTTCAGCCACGTGATGCACGAACGACCGATGATGTCGCTGTCGAACACCTATTCCCCCGGCGAGGTCGACGAGTGGGCGGCACGAATAGCCAAGGCATTAGAAGGAGAGGAATACGGCATAGTCGGCGAGATGAAATTCGACGGCACCTCGATCTCGCTCACCTACCGCGGAGGACGTCTCGTCAGAGCCGTGACTCGCGGCGACGGCACACAGGGCGACGACGTGACTGCCAACGTCAAGACCATCCGCAGCATACCGCTGCAGCTTCTTCCTGGCAACTGGCCCGAAGAGTTCGAGATCAGGGGAGAGATACTGATGCCCTGGGAAGTGTTCGAGAAACTTAACGAAGAAAGAGCATACAACGAGGAACCGCTTTTTGCCAATCCGCGAAACGCCGCCGCCGGCACCCTCAAGCTTCAGGATCCGCGCGAGGTAGCGAAACGCCGTCTCGATGCGCGGTTCTACTACCTGCTGAGCGACAACCTGCCGTCTGACACCCACTATGAGAACATGCTTGCCGCAGCGCATTGGGGATTCAAGGTGTCGAAAGCGATGAGCCTGCTGCATTCTCCCGAAGAGATAGACAGCTATATAGCCTACTGGGACGAACACCGCAAAGAGCTGCCCGTAGCCACCGACGGCCTCGTTTTCAAGGTCAATTCCCTGCGCCAGCAGCTCAACCTCGGTTTCACTGCCAAATCGCCGCGATGGGCGGTAGCCTTCAAGTTCAATCCCGAACGCGCTTGCACGCGGCTGCGTTACGTCTCGTTCGAGACCGGACGCATGGGCATAGTAACCCCTGTGGCTAATCTCGAGCCAGTGCTGCTGTCAGGAACCGTCGTGAAACGCGCCTCGCTACACAACGAAGACATAATGCTCGAACTCGACATACATGAAGGCGACAGCCTTTATGTGGAGAAGGCGGGCGAGATTATACCTCAGATCACGGGAGTCGATAAATCAGCCAGACCTCAGGGCGCGGCAAAGGTGACATTCGTAAGGGAATGCCCCGAGTGCGGCACGCCTCTTCGCCGCATCTTCGGCGAGGCCGCATGGTGGTGTCCCGACAAATATGGATGCCGTCCACAGATAACAGGCAGGATAGAGCACTTCTGTGCCCGCAGAATGATGAATATCGACGGCATCGGCGAGGAGACAGCCGAACTGCTCTATCAGTCGGGACTCGTGGAGAGGATCGGTCAGATCTATGATCTAACGGAGCAAAAGCTGGCAGGTCTCGACAGATTCGGCGAAAAAGCCGCCCGGCGAGTCATGAAAGGGATACGCGACTCTCTTGACGTGCCATTCGAGAGAGTGCTCTATGCTCTATCGATCCCGAATGTCGGAGAAACGACGGCACGCCGTCTGGCAAGTGTCGTGAAGAGCATGGACAACCTGCTCTCGATGTCGCTCGATGAACTGACTGCGATTCCCGACATCGGACCTGTGATAGCCCGCAACATCTACGAATTTCTCCGCGAACCTGTAAACATAACGAATATCGACGATCTCAGGCGCGCCGGAGTGAGGTTCGAGCTGTCGGCAGAAAAGATGAAGCCTGCAGGTGACTCTCTCGCAGGAAAGACCATAGTGATCTCAGGAACTTTCGCACGCCACAGCCGCGACGAATACAAGGAGATTATCGTGGCAAACGGCGGCAAAAATGCCGGGAGCATATCGAAAAAGACCTCATTCGTGCTCGCCGGCGATAACATGGGACCGGCGAAGCGCGAAAAATGCCTCAGCCTCGGAGTGCCCCTCGTATCAGAAGATGAATTTCTCGCGATGATCACACCGCAAACGAGACATAACCGGAACTGTCAATCACTCAACTCAGACTGACAGTTATAAAGCTCAGACTGATAATCAATCACACAACCCACCAACATGTCAAACCTTATAACCCCACCTTACAAATGAAAGTATCACCCTCGCTGCTGTCGGCCAATTTCGCCGACATGCGCCCGGATCTTGAAATGATCAACGCCTCCGAGAGCGACTATCTGCATATGGATATCATGGACGGCGTTTTCGTGCCCAATATCTCTTTCGGATTTCCTGTCATGAAGTCTGTGAGCAGAATATGCGAGAAACCCCTTGACGTTCATCTCATGATCGTCGAGCCGCAGAAATGGATATCGCAGGTCCGCGACTGCGGCGCCGAAATAATGAATGTTCATCAGGAAGCCTGCCTTCACCTGCACAGCTGCGTTCAGCAGATCCACGCAGCCGGCATGAAAGCGGGAGTCACCCTCTGCCCCGCCACCCCTGTATCGACTCTGACAGACATAATAGAAGATCTTGATCTTGTTCTTCTTATGTCGGTCAACCCCGGGTTCGGAGGACAGCCTTTCATCGGGCATACCCTCAAAAAGACAGCCGAGCTTCGGCAGCTCATCAGCCAGACAGGCTCAAAAGCCGAGATAGAGATCGATGGCGGCGTCAATATCGAGACCGGAGCGGCACTCGCCGAAGCCGGTGCCGATATGCTTGTGGCCGGAAGCTTCGTGTTCGGCTCTGCTGATCCGCTAGCCACCATCAGAGATCTTAAACAACTGTAAGACAAAACCAGACAAAACCAGACAAAATCAACAATGCTTGACATGATTCCTCTGGCGATATTTGACGCCAGCGAGTTTTTCCAGTGGTTTGTAGACCATGCGAACTATTGGTTTGTATTCATCTTCATGGTCATAGAGAGCAGTTTCATACCCTTTCCGTCAGAAGTGATAGTGCCTCCGGCTGCATATCTGGCCTGCCGCGACTATGGCGTCGGGGCCGACATGAACGTCTACATGGTGGTTGTCTTCGCCACACTCGGCGCGCTCGCCGGAGCGTTTATCAACTACTACCTCGCCCTATGGGTGGGACGCCCTGTGGTCTACCGCTTCGCCGACAGCAGGTTCGGTCACGCCTGTCTGATCGACAGAGAAAAAGTCGACAAAGCCGAAAAATATTTTGACAGGCACGGCGCGGTATCCACATTTATCGGGCGCCTCATTCCTGCCATCAGGCAGCTAATCTCGATCCCTGCCGGACTGTCGCGGATGAATGTGGCTCAGTTCGCGCTATTCACCACACTTGGAGCACTTGTGTGGAATTCGATTCTCGGCGCGCTTGGCTACTGGCTGTCGGTCCATGTAGACCCAGCCATGCTCTTCGACAAGATAGAGGAATACAACCGCTATCTGAGTTGGGCCGGATACGCGCTTTTCGTCATCTGCGTGGTCTATATACTCTGGAACGCCTTCCGCAAGAAAAAAACATCGGCTTCCTGACACGACCGGCAACAAAATGCAGATAATCCTCTGCAGATCATGATTTTTTACATGTGACGACAAACTTCATGACAAATCTTCTCTATGTCTATGGCAACCTGGATATAGCGGCCCCGGCCTCGCCGAAACCAATCGACTGCCCTACACCTGATGCGATAAGGAAATAACAGACACAGGCCTGAAAATGACATTGCGGACGGCTGCCTCACCTGACGGGGGCATCGTCCGCAATGTCATTCTTGCGTTGCTTGGTCACTTGAGAGTCAGCGCGGATGCAACCGAAGCCGCAAGGGCGCGGGCCTCTGCGCGCGAGGCGTCGTCGAGTGTCTGGCGCATTGCCATCGAGGCCACGACGGGCATATTCATACGCTCGCTGAATTTGCCGATCTCAGCCATCACCGACCCCTTGGCCCAGGTGTAGCCTCCGAACGCCGCAAATACCTTTCCTTTTATCTCGCGGGTCTCCATCGCCCGCATGAAAGACTCCACAGGCGGGAAAAGCCCCATAGAATATGTGGCGCTGCCGACAATGAGTCCCTCGTAGCGGAACGCATCAGAAATCATGTCGCTCATAGATGAGTGCGACGCGTTGTGTATCCTTATGTTGCGGACACCGAGACGGCACAGTTCGCGTGCGACCACCTCGGCCACTTCAGCGGTGTTGCCGTACATCGACCCATATACTATCGTGACCCCGGCCTCTGGGCGACAGGATGACAGACGGTCGGTAAGGGCAATCACCTCATTGATGCGATCGTGCCACACAGGGCCGTGTGTGGAGCATATGTAATCAAGCGGAAGAAGCCCCGACAGCTTCTCAAGAGCCCTCTGCACGAACTTGCCGTATTTGCCCACGATATTGGAATAATAACGGTACATCTCGGGGAAGAAGCGGTCTGTTTCCATTTCCGAATCCACCACACCGCCGTCGAGCGCGCCGAACGTGCCGAAAGCATCGCCCGAAAAGAGGAGACGGCTGTCTTCCAGATATGTCATCATAGTCTCTGGCCAGTGCACCATCGGAGTGAGATAGAAGCGCAGTGTCCGGCCACCGATATCGAGAGTGTCGCCATCCTTGACCTCGAGGAAACGGCCGTCGTCATCTATGTGGTAAAAACCTTTGATCATAGATATGGTCTGCGAATTCCCGACTATGCGGATATCCGGATACGCCCTGACCACTTCGGGAATCGAGCCGCTGTGGTCCGGCTCCATATGGTTGACCACAAGCCAGTCGATCTTGCGCCCGGGCGCGATCCTGCCTATGTTTCCGAGAAACTCCCGCACTTCGTCTATGCGGACAGTGTCTATGAGCGCGAGTCCGTCACCGCCGTCGACTATATATGAATTATAGCTCACTCCGTAAGGGAGAGGCCACAGGCCTTCGAAAAGTGTTGTCACCCGGTCGTTGACGCCGGCGTAATATACACCTCTTGTAATTTCCTTGAAGTTCATGATTGATTCTGTTGTTTGGTGCAAAAATAATCTATTTCTGCGAAAGAGCCATAATTCACAACCGATTTTTTTGTAATTTTGCAACCGTAAAAAATAGTATCCAATGAAAGCCGCTTTGATAACCGTAATGATGCTTGTGGTGTCGAACGTCTTCATGACGTTCGCATGGTACGGACATCTTAAACTTCAGAACTCCGGCATATCTAAAAACTGGCCGCTTGTCGCTGTCATCCTTGTGTCATGGGGAATAGCGCTGTTTGAATACTGCGCGATGGTTCCTGCCAACAGAATCGGATTCCGTGATAACGGAGGTCCATTCAGCCTGTTCCAGCTCAAGATAATCCAGGAAGTCATATCTCTTACTGTCTTCTCCGTCATAGCGATCATGATCTTTCAGGGAGAGAGACCTCACTGGAACCACATAGCGGCGTTTTTCTGCCTTCTGGCTGCCGTCGGACTCACATTTCTTCCCTCATCAAACTGACATCGTATTACTGACCGGCTGATTCCGGGACAGTGTCGGAATAAAACACCCATACCACATGAATATATACATCTCTCCCGTTCAAGGGCATACAGACGCCGCGTGGAGGCACTTCCACCATGTTGTCTATGGCAGCGACAACCGCTATTTCACTCCGTTCATCCGCTGCGACCACGGCGAACTGCGCAGACAGGATCTCCGTGACTACACCTCGGAACTCAACGACGGTCTGACCCTCGAACCGCAGGTAATCTTCCGCGACATGGAAGAACTCGACATCCTGCTCGCAAGCCTCACTGCCGCAGGCGCCACGGAGGTCAACCTCAACATGGGCTGTCCTTTCCCGCTGCAGACCGGCAAGGGACGAGGAGCCGGATTTCTGCGCAATATCGCGGAAGGGAGAAAGATACCGGAAGTCCTTGCAAAGTACCCTGCACTCTCCTGCTCTGTCAAGATGCGTCTCGGCTATGACGACCCGACCGAGTGGGAAGAGATGATGACTGTGCTCAACAGCATGACTCTCCGCCATATCGACGTGCATCCGCGAGTGGCGCGGCAGCAGTATTCGGGCGACCTTCACATGGATCAGTTCGAGGCAATCCTCGGAGAAAGCAGAAATCCGGTTGTGTTCAACGGAGAGATACACACTCCCGGCGACATAGCCTCAATAGTCGGCAAATATCCCTCTGTGGCCGGAGTGATGACCGCACGCGGAGTGCTCGGCCGGCCGTCACTCGCCGTCGAATACGGAGAGGGGAAGGAATGGGACCGCCCAAAAAGGATTGAACGGATGCTCGGCTTCCACCGCGAGCTTCTCGACCATTACACATCAATCCTTTGCGGCGATTCGCAGATCATATCGAAGATCAAGCCCTTCTGGGAATACGCCGAAGCAGAAATCGGCCGCAAAGCATGGAAAGCCATCCGCAAAGCTGGCAACATGGCAAAATACCACTCAGCCGTAGCCATGATCGAATAGACTCCGGCTTCCGGGAAAAGACACAGGGCATCGAATGATCGCATTCGATGCCCTGCTTGAATATTATCCAGTTCTCTTACATCAGCGGATGAAGAGAAGCTCGCGATATTTGGGGAGGGGCCAGATCTCGTTGTCGACCATAAGTTCGAGCTTGTCGATATGGCGGCGGATCTCCTCCATGAACGGTGCGACGTCATCGTGATAAGATATCGCTTTCTCACGCTCGGATTCGATGCGGTTGGCATGCTTTCGGGCGTTGACCATGTTCTCGACTCCGCTCTTGATGGCTGATATGTGGTCGCTGATCGCCTCGATGTTCGCCAGATCCTGGGCAGAGATGCTATCGGCCTTAGAGCCTTTGAAGAGCTGCTGAATCTTGTAGACGTTGTCGAGAAGAAGCGACTGATAGCGCACGGCTGCGGGTATGATGTGGTTGATGGCAAGATCGCCGAGCACACGGCTTTCGATCTGGATCTTCTTGGTGAACATCTCCCACTTCACCTCGTTGCGGGCCTCGATCTCCTTTTTGGTTAGAACTCCTGTCTTCTCGAACATCTCGACAGACTGCGGAAGCATGTAGCGGTCGTACATGAGCGGAGCGGAAGTCTCGACGTCGAGTCCGCGGCGGGCTGCCTCCTCTTTCCACTCGTCGCTGTATCCGTTGCCGTCGAAATGAATCGGGCGGGACTGGCGGATGAGTTTCTTGACCTCGTCAAGGATGGCGTGTTCGCGGTCTTCACCGTCAGCCACGCGGGCATCGACAGCGTCGGCGAATTCCTCAAGCTGCGCAGCCACCGCTGCGTTGAGCGCGATGAGAGCCGAAGCGTTGTTGGCCGATGATCCTACGGCGCGATACTCGAAGCGGTTTCCCGTGAACGCGAAGGGGCTTGTGCGGTTGCGGTCTGTGTTGTCGAGAGTCAGCTCGGGAATCTGAGCGATGTCGAGTGTGATCTTCTCTTTGCCGTCTATGGTGATCTTGCTTATGGAATCGGCTTTCTCCACTTTGTCGAGAATAGCACTCACCGCAGAGCCGAGGAACATGGAGATGATGGCCGGCGGAGCCTCGTTTGCGCCGAGACGGTGGGCGTTGGTGGCGTTGATGATCGAAGCCTTGAGAAGACCGTTGTGCTTGTGGACAGCCGCCATGACATTGGCCACGAATGTGACGAAGCGGAAGTTGTCATGCTCGTTCTTGCCGGGAGCGAAGAGCAGGGTGCCGGTGTCGGTGCCGAGACTCCAGTTGTTGTGCTTGCCCGAGCCGTTGATGCCGGCGAAAGGCTTCTCATGCAGCAGCACACGGAAGTTGTGGCGGCGTGCCACCTCCTCCATGACCGACATAAGAAGCAGGTTGTGGTCGTTGGCGAGGTTCGCCTCCTCGAATATGGGGGCAAGCTCGAACTGGTTGGGAGCGACTTCGTTGTGACGGGTCTTGGCAGGAATGCCAAGACGGTGGGCCTCAAGCTCAAGATCGAGCATGAACGCCTCGACTCGGCTCGGGATCGAGCCGAAATAGTGGTCTTCGAGCTGCTGGTTCTTGGCAGACTCATGACCCATCAGTGTGCGTCCGGTCATGACAAGGTCGGGACGCGCCGCATACAAGGCCTCGTCTACGAGGAAGTATTCCTGCTCCCAGCCGAGATTGCAGATGACATGGCTGACCTCGGGATTGAAGAAACGAGCCACGCGAGTGGCGGCCTTGTCGATGCTGTTGAGCGAACGGAGAAGCGGGGTCTTGTAGTCGAGGCTCTCGCCGGTGTACGACACGAAGACCGTGGGGATGCAGAGAGTATTGTCGACTATGAAAGCGGGAGACGAGATATCCCAGGCTGAATAGCCGCGGGCCTCAAAAGTATTGCGGATGCCGCCGTTGGGGAAGGAGGAGGCGTCGGGTTCCTGCTGCACGAGGAGTTTACCTGAGAATTTCTCTACCACTCCCCCCTTGCCGTCATGCTCGACAAAAGCGTCGTGCTTCTCGGCGGTGCTTCCGGTGAGCGGATGGAACCAGTGGGTATAGTGGCGCGCTCCGTTGTCGAGGGCCCAGCGCTTCATGCCGTCGGCCACGCTGTCGGCGAGCTCGCGTCCGAGGGGCTGTCGGTTGTCGATGGCACACACCAGCGCGTAGTAAGTCTCTTTCGGAAGATACTCGAACATGCGCTGACGGTTAAAAACCTGCTTACCGTAATAAGCCTCGACTCTCTCTTTGGGAAGCTCGACCTTCACCGCCTTGCGTGCGGTGGCTTCCTCTACACTTTTGAATCTGAGATCTGACATAAGTGTTACTCTCAATATATGAATATAGGTAATTGAAAAAGGGGGCGAAGCCCCCTCTGTTGTTGTTTTATTTGCCGAACATCTCAAGGATGCGTCTCATCGCCTCCTCCGTGCTCTCGCGGGTATTAAACCCTGTGAGCCGTATGTAGCCTTCGCCCGCCGCACCGAATCCGACGCCGGGAGTGCAGGAGATATGTGCCTCCGACAGGCACTTGTCGAAAAGACTCCATGATGACTCGCCGACGGGAGACTTGACCCAGATGTAGGGTGAGTTGTCGCCGCCGAAGACAGTGAAGCCCGCACGGGCCATAGTGTCGCGGATCAGGCACGCGTTGGCCAGATAGTAGTCAACGTTCTCGCGGACCTCCTTTTTCCATTCGGGAGAATAGAGAGCCTCGGCTCCGCGCTGTATGATGTAGCTCGCTCCGTTGAACTTTGTGGTCTGACGGCGCAGCCAGAGCTTGCGCAGCGACACCTCGCGTCCCTCCTCGTCTGTGCCTGTCAGCGTCGACGGCACGACGGTGTAACCGCAGCGGAGTCCGGTGAAACCGGCGGTCTTCGAGAAGCTGCGCACTTCTATCGCCACTTCGCGGGCTCCCTCGATCTCATAGATCGAATGGGGAACGTCTTCTGAAGTGATGTAGGCGCAATATGCCGAATCATATATGATGACAGCCCGGTTGGCTCGGGCGTATTCCACCCACGCCTTGAGTTCGTCGCGGGTGAATGACACTCCCGTAGGATTGGCCGGAGAGCAGAGGAATATCACATCTGCATGCACTGCCGGAGGAACAGGCTTGAACCCGTTGGCCTCGTTGCATTCGAGGTATACGAACCGGCTCCAGCGGCCACCTTCGAGTTCTCCGCCGCGACCGTCGATGACGTTTGAATCGACATAGACAGGATAGCCGGGATCGGCAACAGCCACTATGCTGTCTTCCGAATATATGTCGCCGAGATTTCCGAGATCGCTTTTCGCACCGTCGGAAATGAATATCTCGTCGGCCGAGATCGCGATTCCGCGGGCAGCATAATCATTTGCAGCAATGGCATTGCGCAGAAAGTCGTAACCCTGTTCGGGACCATATCCATGAAACGTCGATTTGGCGGCCATGTCGTCAACAGCGCGGTGCATGGCCGCGATAGCTGCCTGTGGCACCGGAAGAGTCACGTCGCCGATATCCATTCGGATCACGTCAGCTTCGGGATGCTCCTCACGGTATGCGCGGAGTCTTGCGGCCACGGTCGAGAAAAGATACGACTCGGGAAGTTTTTCGAAATTATCGTTGATTTTCATCTTTTTTATTTTTTACTGAATCATTTGTTTCGTCAGAGATAGAACTCTCCGTCGCATATGAAAGCCGCCGGGCCAGTCATGAATACATGGCCTGTCTCCTCGTCCCAGCGGATGCGGAGTGTTCCGCCACGAAGGCGCATCTCGACGTCGCGTCCGGCAAGCCCGTTGAGCGCGGCGGCCACAGCCGTGGCGCATGCTCCGGTGCCGCAGGCGAACGTCTCGCCGGTGCCACGTTCCCATACGCGCATCTCGATCGTGCGCTGATCGATCACCCTCGCGAACTCGATATTTGCTTTGCGTGGAAATATCGGAGCAATCTCAAGCCGCGGTCCCTCGGCAAGCACCTGACGGTCGGTGATGCGGTCGGTGAATATCACACCGTGGGGATTGCCCATGCTCACTGCAGTGACAGGATATGATATGTCCCCGACCGTCACTGTCTCCGAGATCATGGAGTCCTTGCCGGAAGAAAGAACCGGGATTGACTCCGGCTTCAGACAGGGTTCGCCCATATCGACAGTGACAGACTCCACCTCGCCGTCCGACACATGCAGATGCAGAATCTTTATGCCGGCATGCGTCTCAAGCGAGACTTCGGTTGACGCAGTAAGACCGCGATCGTAGACATACTTGCCGATGCAGCGCGAAGCGTTGCCGCACATCTCGGCTTCCGAGCCGTCGGAATTGAACATGCGCATCCTGAAATCGGCCACTTCAGATTTCATTATGGCTACGAGGCCGTCAGAGCCTATGCCGAAGTGGATGTCGCTCATTCTGCGGGCGAGATCTGAAAGGTCATTGGGAATCTCCCGGGTGGCGTCGATATAGATGTAGTCGTTGCCGGCGCCATGCATCTTGGAGAACGGGATTTTTTTTTGATCTTTTTTCATAGCGGTTACGCCGTGTGGCGGCGTCGCGGAAGAAAATCTTTCTGTAGAAACTTATGGAAGCTGATCAGGCAGCTCCTGTATCATGTTGCGAAAAAAACATTTTCCACATTGCAAAATTAATAAAGATTTTCAAAACCATGAAATTTTAGTCCATAAAAAAAATCAGCCGGTCGCGTTTTACGACCGGCTGACAGAACTGTATGGGAAACTCTATTTCCGTATCTCATGAAACATCTTCATGTCGTGAAGTATCGATGTCATTTGTTTTTGAATGTAACAGGCACCGTAAATTTGCTTGCAACGGGTTTTCCGTCGTTCTCTGCGGGAATCCAGTTTCCGCTCGTAAGAAGGAGAACTCTCTTTGCCTCGGCATCAAACTCATCACCCTGAGAGCGCAATGTCTTCAAGTCGCTGATCTGTCCGTCTGTGCCGATCGTGAACTGCAGGATCACCCTCACTGTCAAGGGAGTCTCGGTCTGAGCCACTCCCACAGGCCATTTGATATTCTGCGACAGGAACTCCATGAACGCTCCCTGACCGCCTTTATATTCGGCCGTCTTTTCAGCAGCGACATGCACGTGGCCTTCATCTGACGCCTCGCCCGATTTTGTGACGATCATGATTTTTCCCTGAGGATAGGCAGGATCATTCTTGACTATTGCCATTGAGGCGATGGAGGAAGGATCGATATCCTTCAGATCATTAATATCCTGTTTCTTTCCGTCGATAAATGTCACCATGGCGGTAGTGCCGTTCTCAGCTTCCGGGTTCTCAGCGAGCTGCGTTGCCGCTGACACCGGAGCGACACTTTCTTTTTCATCAGCCAAAGCCGACGATTCTTCAGTCACGATTCCGTCGTTATCGGAATCTATAACTACCGCACTACGACTCTCCTGATCGAAAGCAGACGACCCAGTGGCCGGGATTTGCACATTTGCGTCTGAAGCATTAACTTTGCTTTCAGAAACATCGCTCAGCGTTGCCGCCGAAAAACTGTCGACCACGTCAGCCACTGCAGGCTGCGAAAGGGTCAGAACCGCAACTGCCGCAACCGCGGGGAGAGCGAGTGCCGCTACATGGCGCTTCGGACTCGATTTTTTACTCATCATCATAATGATACGTTTTTTAATTAGTGATTTGTGATGCAGACTGTCGGCGAAGACTGGAAAACTTGAGCCGACAGTCTTTTTTAATAACATAAGCTGATATTCCGCCGGCTCGTTGCCGGCGACAATACGGTCAACCTGAAACTCATGGTTGTCTTTGACCTCGCGCATCATGAGCCACGCCGCAGGCGAGAACCACTGGAGCGCCGCAGTGAGTTGCGCCGGAATGAGGTCAAGCCAGTGACAGAGCCGCAGATGGGCACGTTCATGAGCAAGTATCATCGCGCACGAATCATCAAGATCCTCCGGGCGGATCACGACATAACCGCCCCAGCTGAACGGTCCGGGCGCACGGCGCGAGACAACAAGCGTGTATCCATCCTTTTTATATCGGACGCCGCCTGCGATCAAAGCCGCCATCCTCAACGTCCCGGCAAGTGTGAAAAGCAGAGCAAGCCCTACACTCGCCATGTATATCCAAAGCAAGAGACGCAGCCAGTCGAACGGAGAGACTGTTTCGACCGGAGAAGAATCCACCAGCGAGACCATTACCGGAAATCCGACCTCTACAGTTCCAGACGTCGCGTGGGAAGCCAGCAGCCCCGGCAATGCCGGCAGAAGCCATGACACGGCATATATGGCGAGAAGCACTCCTCTGTTGAAGGCATGAAATGTGGTGGTCGACATCAGCCACTTGTAAGCCAGATAAAGCAGCGTCATGACGATAGCCACCTGAATCATATACGCAAGAAAACTCCCCATGCTCACTCCTCCTTTCTGTCTTTGCCTCCACCGGCTTTTCTCTGCGACTCTATTGTGCCGATTAATTCGCGCAACTCATCGGTCGAGATTTTTTCCTCCCGGACGAGCGAGGAGACAAAACCGATATACGAACGGTTGAAGAAACGTTCGACCATGCCGAGCAGCAACCTGTCGCGGTATTCGGCCGCATCGACCAGCGAATAGTAGCGGTATGAGTTTCCGATCTTCTCATGACCGAGCCAGCCCTTGGCCTCAAGACCGCGCACAAATGTAGACACCGTGTTGAAATGAGGTCGCGGCTCAGGCAGACGATCCACTATCTCGCGGACAAACATCGGGCCGTGACTCCATATGCAGTCCATGATCGCCTCCTCCTTGGGCGACAGTCGCTTTCTGCCTGTGCTTTTGTCGTTCATATGTAATATAGCTTTTGTACGCACAAAAATATAACTAAGTTTTTAGTTGTACAACTAAAAACTTAGTTATTAACATATTTTAACCATTATAACGAATGGTCAAATTTAAGGATCGTTTAGATTAAGAACTTGTGTTCAGCGCATTATCTTATAATTTTCCGACAGGCCGTCGGCATACTCAACGATAAGGACATTCACTCCAGGAGGACATGCGGAAAGAGACACCTTGCACGTATCGAATTCCATGGCCAGAAGATTGCCGGCGATATCATATAGAAGGATCGACTGCACGGGGACATCGCTCGACACGGTGCATATGTCGCCATCGATGGTGATGCCGGATCTGAAATCAGGTTTCACCTCACTGACAGCTGCATGCCCGGGAAGACTGCCCTCGCGCACACCCTGGAAGAAAATCGAGACCGGGATATCACCTTGCCTGTCAGCAAATTTAGCCCCCAGCACCTTGATCTTGAAGTCATGCTTCCCTTTGGCAAGAGGGCCTACATAAAGTATACGGTTGTCGATCTTGTCACCCGGACACCAGTTGGAGAAAGACTGCCATGCCTCATCACTCATCTCGTTGTAGCCGTATATGCCGTTGAGCTGGGTGTTGTAGACACGGAATGGCTCGCAACTGTCACGTCCAGGAGTGTAGATTGCAGCGAGTTTTCCATTGAAATACACCATATGCTTGCGTCTGTTGTACTCCTCGCCTCCGGCATTGGCACCGTGATTGGAAGTTATGAAGACAATCTGGCCATCGGTCACATCCTCTTCAAGCTCGAACGACCACGTTTTGACAGTCTGTCCAGGCTCGTCGGTACATCCCTCACCATAGTTGTTGAAATTGCCTCCTTTGTGTTCGGGCTTCTTCATAACAATGGGCACAAGAACATTGTTATCGGTTTTCGGCGCGGGTTCTGAATCTGTGACGAAAGTAAGAGTACCTGTAAATACATCCTGACGGCCGGCACATCCCCGGACCTGCTCGTTGGCGGCATAGGGAATGCCGAAAAGTTCGAACTCCGCCCACAGGTCATACTGCTCGCGGAGACGCTCGTCGCGAAGAATAAGCGACATGTAATCCATTTCGAACTCATAAGGCACAGACGTCGGCTCATAGTTCTTGTTCATGAACGGAGTTATGAAACGTCCGATCTCAAGCCGTTGCGTTTCCTCGGGCACATATGATTCCGCGCCCTTGGGAACAAGCGCGATATTGATGTTGCCGATGCGGTCATAATTGTCGCACAGAGCACCGATATCGACAAGCATCTTCAGATTCTCGCCGATGAGATCAAGCTGTTCGTCGGTAAGCCTTATTGAATAGAGAGACGTGCTGTGACGCAGGATTCCGTCATCCTCCGGGATCATGGCCTTGCTCTCGTCAGAAAGATTTTCAAGAACATTGTAACCGTCGAAGAAGATGGCCTCGTCATAGATGCGTATACTGGTCTCCCCGCCGTCAGCGGCAGCCGGAGCCGAATATGCAGACATACACATTGCCATTGATGACGCAATCAGGATTTTGCCGTAAAGTTTTGCCATAAATTCGGTTTTTAGCGTTTTAAAAAAGTTTTACGCCACAAATATAGCAAAACTTGCCATCAACCGCAAGCACTGACATAATTTCCCTCTATATTCTTTCACAAATGCCAGACGCCTTGTCTCTGCGTCAGAAAAGAGACGCCATAATTTCATCCGAGATCATAATTCCGGTTCGTGAAAGCGAGATACTGCTTCGGTCGGGCGATATTTCCATATTTCCGGCGTCAATCCACTTGCGGGCATACTTCACAAGCGATTCCAGAGCCTCTTGACCGAACGCCGCACTGTATTCGGAGAGAGAGAGACCCTCGCGAGTGCGAAGCCGCGTCATTATCATCTCCTCCCGCAACTCCTCCACTCCGAGTTCCTCAGTGTCTGCCGGAGAATCCCCTTTCCTCCCGAGCCAATAAGCCATATATGCACGCACATCAGGTCTGTTAGCAGTCCGCAGGCGATTGCCGTCGCAACTATGGGCACCAGGCCCGAGTCCTACATAAGGCACACCCTGCCAGTAAAGGCTGTTGTGACGCGACCGATACCCGGGTCTGGCGTAGTTGGAAATCTCGTACTGCTCGTAACCGGCATCGGCCAGTGCATCCGAAAGAGAAGCGAACATGCAGTTGCAGTCATCGTCGGACATTTCCTCCAGCCGACCGGTGTCGCGAAGTCGTGTCAGTGCGGTCCTCTCCTCATACATAAGAGAATATGCCGATACATGATCCGGATTCATGGCGATGACACCTCCGACCGAATCCATAAGAGAATCCACTGTCTGCCCGGGCAAACCGAACATAAGATCAAGACTGATGTTATCAAAGTAACGGCGCAGCGTCTCATACGCTCTGCGAGCCGTGGCGGAGTCATGACGGCGCCCGATGGCCCGAAGTTCAGAGTCGACAAGCGACTGCACACCCATGCTAATACGGCTCACGCCACACTCGCGCCAGAGACGCGCCTTTTCATCGGAGACATCGTCGGGATTGGCCTCGATGGTGAATTCACTGCAATGTCCGGTCTGCTCAAGAAGACCGGATGCCAACCGGGCGAAACAGTCGGCAGGGATAAGCGAGGGGGTACCTCCCCCTATATATAATGTGGTTTCATCACGATCAGCCGATAGCCGCAGCTCCGGGATTCTTGCCGAGGCCTCCGAAAGAAGAGCCCCGACATAATCAGGCCATTCAGCCAGACGCTCTCCGACCGAATAGAAATCACAATAAAGGCATCGTCTGCGGCAAAACGGCACATGCACGTATACTCCTGTCATAAAATTCGAATGTCAATTTTCTTGCAAAAATAACAAAATTTGCTAAATATGTTACAAAACATAAAAACAGTTTACAGATAATAGCACAATTTTTACTAAATTGCGGACGGAAAAAGGAAACCACATCCTGATCCGACCGTATAAACGCCACCAAAACTCTTAAAATCTTATATCTTATGAAGATTTACAAAACGAATGAAATCAAGAACATCGCCCTGCTTGGATCGAAGGGCGCCGGGAAAACCACACTCGCCGAATCTATGATTTACGAGTGTGGAGTTATAAAACGTCGCGGAACGGTTGACGCAGGCAACACCGTATCCGACTATTTCCCCGTTGAGAAAGAGTATGGCTACTCGGTTTTCTCAACGGTTTTCAATGCCGAATTCAACAACAAGAAACTCAATATAATCGACTGTCCGGGAGCTGACGATTTTGTCGGCAACGCCTACACTGCACTCGGAGTGTGCGACATGGGCCTCATACTGGTCGACGCCCAGTATGGCGTGGAGGTCGGCACACAGAACATATTCCGCACCACTTCCGCTCTCAAAAAACCCATCATCTTCGCTGTCAACCAGATGGATGCCGAGAAGGCTGATTTCGAGAATGTGCTGGAGCAACTGCGCGAGTCTTTCGGCCCGCGTGTGGTGCAGATACAATATCCCCTTGAGTCCGGCCCCGGCTTCCACTCGATGATCGATGTGCTTCTGATGAAGAAATATGAGTGGGGTCCCGACGGAGGCGTCCCGACGATCAGCGACATTCCGGCAGACCAGCTTGACAAAGCCCGCGAACTGAACCAGATCCTCGTCGAGGCAGCCGCCGAGAACGACGAGACTCTCATGGAGAAATTTTTCGAACAGGGCAGTCTCACCGAAGACGAGATGCGCGAAGGTATCCGCAAGGGTCTTGTGGACCGTTCGATCTACCCGGTCGTTCTTCTGTCGGCCGCAAAAGACATGGCAGTGCGCCGACTCATGGAATTCCTCGGAAACGTATGTCCGTTCGTGAGCGACATGCCGGCACCTGTCACAACCTCAGGTGTCGAGGTGAAGCCCGATGCCGGCGGCCCGGTATCGGTGTTCTTCTTCAAGACATCGGTCGAGCCGCATATCGGTGAGGTGTCATACTTCAAGGTTATGAGCGGCACACTTAAGGCCGGAGCCGATCTTGAGAACGCGACCCGCGGAGGCAAGGAACGACTCGCACAGATATTCACCGTGTGCGGCCAGATCCGCAATCCGATCGACTCTCTTGTGGCCGGCGACATAGGCGCCACTGTCAAACTCAAGGATGTCCGCACAGGCAACACCCTTGACGAGAAAGGCTGCGAGTATCAGTTCGACTTCATCAAATATCCTGCGCCGAAATATGTACGCGCCATCAGACCGGTCACCGAAAGCGACGGCGAAAAACTGTCGGCAATCCTGACGCGCATGCATGAGGAGGATCCGACATGGGTCATCGAGCAGAGCAAGGAGCTTAAACAGACTCTTGTGAAAGGTCAGGGAGAATTCCACCTCCGCACACTCAAATGGCGAATCGAGAACAACGAGAAACTTCCTATCATGTTCGAAGAGATGCGGATCCCCTACCGCGAGACGATCACAAAGGCAGCCCGCGCCGATTACCGCCACAAAAAGCAGTCGGGCGGTTCGGGACAGTTCGGCGAGGTGCACCTTATCATCGAGCCTTATACAGAAGGGATGCCCGAACCCGACAGCTACAAGTTCGGCAACCAGGAGTTCAAGCTCAAGGTGCGCGACAAGCAGGAGATTCCTCTGGAATGGGGCGGCAAGCTCGTGGTCTACGACTGCACGGTCGGCGGATCGATCGACGCACGTTTCATTCCGGCCATCGTCAAGGGTCTGATGGACCGCATGGAGCAGGGTCCCCTCACCGGCTCATACGCCCGCGACGTGCGCGTCATGATCTACGACGGCAAGATGCACCCGGTAGACTCCAACGAGATCTCGTTCCGCCTCGCCGGACGCAACGCATTCAGCGAGGCTTTCCGTCAGGCCAACCCAAAGATTCTCGAACCAATATATGACGTGGAGGTTCTCACTCCGGGCGATACCATGGGCGACGTGATGAGCGACCTTCAGGGACGCCGGGCCATCATCATGGGCATGGAGTCTGAAAACGGTATCGAGAAACTCAACGCCAAGGTCCCTCTGAAGGAAATGTCAAGCTACTCGACATCGCTCAGCTCGATCACCGGCGGCAGAAGCAGCTTCTCTATGAAGTTCGCAAGCTACGAGCTCGTGCCCGGCGACGTTCAGGAAAAACTCCTTAAAGAATACGCCGAGACACAGACCGAAGAATAATCACAGTCTGCAATTAATGACAAAAAAGAACCGTCTTCTTGCGAGGAAGACGGTTCTTTTTTTGTCATTTACCGCTTCAATACGGCACATCCAGTTCAGTATTAAAGTCGGCCGGCAGAGCGGAATCAGAGCGACCGCAGACGATAATCAAAAGCGGCAAGCGCGGCTTTTGCCCCCTCGCCCATAGCGATCACGACCTGCTTGAAAGGCACCGACGAGCAGTCTCCGGCAGCATAGACTCCGGGGATCTCCGTGCGGCACATAGCGTCGATCTCAATCTCTCCGGCGCGGTTTGCAGGCACCTGCGGCACGAACACTTCGGTATTCGGCTGAAGGCCGATCTGGACAAACACTCCCGACACATCGTAATGCCTTGACTCGCCGCTTACGCGGTCGGTGACATCAAGTCCGCCGAGAGTCTTGCCGTCTCCGGTAATCCGACCGACAGCAGATGAAAGATGCACATCGACATTGGAGAGACTTCGCAACTTCTCCTGAAGAACCGTGTCGGCCTTCAATGTTTTAAGAAACTCGAACACGTCGACATGACGGCATATTGCCGCAAGATCTATGGCAGCCTCGACGCCGGAGTTGCCGCCTCCCACCACAGCCACATCCTTTCCGGCGAAGAAAGGCCCGTCGCAATGCACGCAGAAAGCGACACCGTGACCGATGTAGTCATCCTCTCCGGGCACATTCAGACGGCGCCATCGCGCTCCAGTGGCGATGATGACCTGCGGAGCCTCGAATGTCTCGCCCCCTCTGGCGCGGATCTTCTTGACATCACCCTTGAGATCGACTTCCTCTACGGTTCGCGATTCGTAGATCCTGACCGGATAGTCAAGCATGTGCTCCTTGAGATCGGCGGCAAGCTTCTCGCCTGTGGTGTGCTTCACGGAAATCACATTGTCGATTCCAGTCGTCTCCTTGACCTGACCTCCCACTCGCTGAGCCACGACAGCGACATCAAGACCCTTTCTGGCGGAATACACAGCGGCGGCCGCTCCGGCGGGGCCTCCTCCGACAACGATCAGATCAGCCTTGTGGACTATGGCAGGACCTGCCGGCTGATCGCTACCGAAACGCTCCTCAAGCTTGTCAAGGATCTCGCCGAGCGCTCCTTTTCCCACCCATATCTGTTCACCGTTGGCATAGACCGTCGGCACGGATTTAACTCCGAGTTTCCCTGCCTCTGCCACGGCGAGGTTGCCGTCGACAGTCTCCGAGATTATCCTGTCGTTGAAGAGAGCCATCTGGTTGAGGGCCTGCACCACATCTGGGCAGTTCGTACATTCAAGCGACACGTAGGTAACGAGCCGGATCTCATCTTTTAGCCTGGCGATACGCTCGCGGAGAGGTTCGTCGGGAAGAGTCCTGCCCTGACCGTCGGCGTTGAGCACTGCAAGCAGCAGAGATGTGAACTCATGTCCGCCGGGAATACACCTGAACGTTATGCCTGTCGGCACACCGTCACGGACAAGGGTGGCCGACGGCACATCGACGGCTTTTTCTTCCGATTCGACACCTATTCGGGCAGACGTCGATGCGAACTGGGTGAAAAATTCAAGCATCTCCTTACCCGGGGCTACCGCGGGATCATATGAGATCCTGAAAATATAATCATGTCCAAGACCGGCGAAAACCTGCTTCACCTGGTCAAGCAATTGTTTTTCCAACAGCATATAAGTATCAGTTCAAATTTAACGATAATGACAGCATGAGTCTGACCATAATATTACCACAGAAGGCTGTCCATCAGGGGACAGCCTTGCCGTGCATGTCATATATCAGGAAAACCTGTCAGAGTTTGCCGACCAGATCGATATTCGGTTTTAGAGTCTCGGCTCCTTTCTTCCATTTGGCGGGACATACGTCACCCGGATGTCCGGCCACAAACAAAGCGGCCTCGACCTTGCGGACGAGTTCATCGGCATCACGTCCGATACTGTTGTCCTGCACCTCGGCGATCTTCACAAGGCCTTCGGGATTGACAACAAATGTGCCTCTGTATGCCACACCGTCTTCCTCTATCATGACTCCGAAAGCGCGGGCGAGCAGACCTGTCGGATCGGCGAGCATGGGATATTCGATCTTCTTGATTCTGTCGGAAGTATCGTGCCATGCCTTGTGCACGAAATGAGAATCCGTGCTCACAGAGAACACCTCTACGCCCATATCCTTGAGCTGGGCATACTTGCTCTGAAGATCCTCAAGTTCGGTAGGGCATACGAAAGTAAAATCTGCCGGATAGAAGAAGAAAATAGCCCATTTGCCTTCGATATCCTTGTTGGTGACCTCCCGGAATTCTCCGTTCTGATAAGCCTGCACTTTGAATTCGGGGAGTTTTGAATTGATGATCGGTTCCTTTACAATCTTGTTGTCTTCCATAGTTGAAATTCTATTAAATTATAACACAGTCTGACCGGAAGCGGCAACTGTGTCCGCTGCCGGAGAAAAGGAAAGCGGTAACTTCATCCTTATTCCTTAGATAGAACACGCCGGCCGGTGTCAAGGTTCAGACAATCCGTCAATGAGTCCTCCCCTCTTCTTCGTCAACAAAAACTCCAGGGCATGCGTTTAACAGATGAATCTACATTCCACTATAAATGGATGACATTGTTATTAGGGTGTTCAGTTTGATGTTCCGAAAAACGTCATTCAAAACACCTGAAATATTAATAAAAACACGTGCTTAAAAATATTGATTTTTAGCGCAAAAGAGTACATTGAAAATTTGGATAATTCATTGTTTTTTTTGGTATCTTTATAGCCTAATAATCAACTAAAAAGCAATGAAAAAAATCAGGTTCAAACACCCCAAAAGAAAC